>CAZEPS010000046.1:0-20825 GCA_964514165.1 uncultured Leptospirales bacterium | reverse complement strand
ACTGAAGAGGTCATCTCGATCCAGGGGGGGATCAGGTAGTCGCTGATTATGAAGCAAACTGAATATGGGATAATACTTATTTAACCACGGAGGTACAGATGTCACGGAGAAGCACAGAAATTTAAGTATTATTATTGAGTGACAATTCTATTATTGTCATTGCGAGCGAAGCGAAGCAATCTCTCAATAGAGTATTCGAAGATGATTAGTTCTTACAAAAACCTGTGGTTTGTGAAACGATACAGAGAGATTGCCACGGCTGTGTTCTCTGCGCCTCTGTGGTTAAAAAAAATTCAGGAGAAAATATTTTTATGAACACAACCGACAATGAACTTTACGGACAAACGGCAAACCTCGCCGGCCTGATAGATATCCAGAAGGCTTCCGTGGTGAGCAAGACCCTCATTAACAGGGACGCCGGCACCGTGACCCTGTTCGCCTTCGACCAGGGTGAGAGCCTGAGCGAGCACACGGCACCCTTTGACGCCCTGGTCACGGTGGTTGAGGGCTCAATGGAGGTAACCATCGGCGGCGCGGGCCACACGGTTTCGGCCGGTGAGGCCCTCATCATGCCCGCTGACATACCACACGCACTCAGGGCCGCCGCCCCGGCCAAGATGCTCCTGGTCATGGTCAAGGGAAAGTAAAAGTGGCAGATAACGGCAATGAAAAAATAAAAAAGGATATAGAGGTCATCGGTGAGTTCATCGCCATATTCTGCGAGGGAAACCACCCCGGAGCGGAACGGGAACCGGTTACCCTGCGGGGGAAACTCGCGGATTACGGCAGCGGACTCGATCTCTCCCTCTGCAGCGGCTGCTCCCGGCTCTTTCTTCACGGGGCGTCGAAGCGTATCATCTGCCCCTGCGACCCGAAGCCGAGCTGCAAGAAGTGCGAGACCCACTGCTACGGCGAGGGGTACCGGGAACGGATCCGCGAGGTTATGCGCTACTCCGGTATGCGCCTGATAAAAAAGGGAAGGGTGGGCCTCATTAAAAAATATCTCTTTTAAAAAGGAACTTCTGCTTGACCCCGCCCCGGTCCTGGTGTAGTATCAGCGTCATGCAAATGCCGTCCCGGATTCATCACGGCCCGGCGCGGCACGAATAAACCGGAACCATCGGCCAAAGGAGATCCCATGAAAGGATACAAGGGTTCGCTGAAAAGATACGAGCGCCTCACGAAATTCGCCCTCTGGGTAATCGCCCTGCTCTTCGGCCTTTTCCTCATACTCCTCGGCAACCTGGTCCTCTCGGACATGGACCAGTGGTTCAGGGCCCCTGATTACGAGGAATTCGTTGACCAGAACGAGATAGTCCGCCTGGAGGCCCTGGAAGAATCAATCGACCGTAAAATCTACCCCCTGAAGGAAGACCTGGAGAGCTACAAGAAGGCCCTGGAGAGCGCCAGGAGGAAGTACGAGTCCGAAAAGAAATCACTGGACAACTGGATTGAGACCCGGAAGGCGGTCGGCGCCGGCAACGATCAGGTCGTGATAAACAGGGCCCGGGCCCTGGACGATTACCGGAAAGCGGAAGAGGAGTGGCAGGACCGGATAAGCGCCATCAACGCCGAGATAACCAGGCTCCAGAAGCAGAAAGAGGCCTATTCACGAGAGAAAGGCCGGGTCTTCCGGGAAAACCAGAAAAAATACGACCGGAGGCTCAGGCTCTACCAGGTGAAAATATTCCTCATCCGCCTCGCCTTTGTCATGCCGGTCCTCGGTCTCGGGATCTTCTTCTTCGTGCGCCTCAGGAAGCACCGGCTCTGGCCCCTGGTGTGGGGGTACATTTTCTTCTCGCTGTACGCCTTCTTCATCGGCCTGGTCCCCTACCTCCCCGACTACGGGGGGTACATCCGCTATCCGGTCGGCATAATTCTTACCGGGTTTATCGGCTACTACGCGATCCGGGAACTGGCCCGGTACACGGAGCGCAAGAGGCGCGAGTTGGAGGAGTCCTCTGAAGAGCGGGCCCGAAAGATCGGGCAGGATACCGCCATCAAGGCCTACCAGTCCCACAGCTGTCCCTCGTGCGAGCGGGATTTCCTCATGCACCGGATAAATCCGGCCAGTAAGTCGATCCGTGAATCGAGCCTCAACGAGGACGGCCCGGAGTTCTGCTCCCACTGCGGGCTCCGCCTGTTCGGTCCGTGCCCCTCGTGCGGCAACCGGAACTTCGTCCACTTCATACACTGCTCCGCGTGCGGGGCCGGGCTGCACGGGAACGATTAAATGGTTTATTCGCAGCGCTGGAACAGGGAGAGTTCAACCTCGGATGAGGTCCCCAGGCTCAGGTCATCCCTGGTGAGGGAGTCCCTGGTGATGTAGCGGTGGTTTTTGCCGCCGATACTGGACCACTCCATCTCCCGGAAGGGACATTTGATGAACCAGTGGCAAAGTTCAAACTCCCGATAGCTCCTCTCCTCCATGTGCCGGAAGCTCCGGGGGAGGATCTTCTCCTCCCGATGGAGTTTCCCCACGAGGTAGATCCGGTCACTGCTCGGGAACATGATCTCAGGCTTGAGGCGTTCGAGTAATGCGACCTTGTCCGGGTCTGACCCGGGGTGGAAGACTATCGGTATCAGGTCGCTCCCTGATTTGACGTGGTAGCAGATGTTCTTTGTTGATATGTATTTCAGGTTGTAGGTGTTCTCATCCGGTGATGATGTGGAAACGACCTGACTTTTCCCGCAGCCGGTGACAGCGAGTAGTAAGATGAGAGAAGCCATTATACACAATTCTCTGGTTTGCTTCATATTTTTTTCCGCTATTATGTGATAGTAGTATTATTATCGATATCTGACTCCCAAATTTACACATAAAACGTGGTACCGGACGTATTCCCTGTGATTGTTATCGGTAGTTTCCTGAGACAGGAATTCGGCCTTCTCCTCTTTTGTTAGAAAGGGCCCGCCGTGACAGCCGCAGTTTTCTATTTTATCTTATGTCCCGTTAAAAAATACTTATGCGTTTAGAAAATATACCGATTCAATTAATAGGGAGTAAAAATACAGAAACGGGATAGTTACCTATGTTTGAACAGAGCAGCATGTCGCTGACCAACCACTTCCTCGAGAAGGCCCTGGACGTGGAGTCCCTCAGGCGGAAGGTCATCAGCAACAACATCGCCAACGTGGACGTGCCCCATTTCAAGCGGAGCGAGGTCAACTTTGAGAGCGAACTGGCCCGGGCGATCAGCGAAAGGGAGGATCCGACAAACAAGCTGCCGGCGCTCCTCACCGAGAAGAAGCACGTCCCCTTTTTCACGCCAGGAGACCTCCGGGGGGTGAGGCCGCGGATAAACCTTGACTACAGCACCACCTACCGGAACGACGGGAACAACGTGGACATCGAGAAAGAGATGGTCGACGCGGCCAGGAACATGATGCGCTACAACGCCTTTATCACGAGCCTGAACCACAACTACCGGGTCCTCAAGCAGGTGATGCGGGTCGCCTAAAAGGAGATAACTGATGGCAATGTTTGACAGTTTCAATATAGCGTCCACCGGACTCACGGCACAGCGCCTGAGGATGGACCTCATAAGCAACAATATCGCCAACGCCACCACCACCAGGACCCCGGAAGGGGGGCCCTACAGCCGTAAACGGGCCATCTTCGCCCCGGTCAACGTCCGCCCCTTCTACAAGTCACCCCTGGTGCCGGACCGGATTGAACACGGCCCCGGCAGGGGTGTCCGCGTCGTCAAGATCGAGGACGACGGCGCGCCCCCCCGGCTGGTCTACGATCCCCACCACCCGGACGCCATAAAGATCGGCCCGAAGAAGGGGTACGTTGAAATGCCGAACGTGAACGTGGTGACAGAGATGACCGACCTCATTTCGGCGTCACGGTCCTACGAGGCGAATATCATGATGGTCAACAACGCGAAACAGATGTTCTCCCGGGCCCTGGAACTGGGCAGGGGAGTATAGGGAGGTAAACCATGTACAGAGAAGCATCGGGAAGGATGGACACCCACATAACCCATGACCTGTCCCGGAAAATGAACGTCCGGAAAAGTGAACGGGTGCGGCCCTTTGATGACGAGATCTTCATCACGTCAAAAATAGAGATAATGAACTCGTCGATAAAGGGGGTACAGTTATGATAAATGAAATTATTTCGCCAAAAGGGCACCATGTCTCCATGATGACCTCCCATCCCCTTCACTACGGAAACGAGATGAAAATCGAACGGGAGAAGGACGACGTGTCCACCTCCTTTTCTGATATGCTGAACACGGCCCTGGGAAAGGTGAACGACCAGCAGATTGAATCCGAGAACCTGGTTCAGCAGATGATCTACGCCCCGGAGACCGTGGACATCCACCAGGTGATGATCGCGGCCCAGAAGGCGGAGATCGCCATGCAGTTCACCAAGTCGGTCCGGGACGAGGCTGTCCGGGCCTATCGGGAACTGATTAACCTGAGATAATACGATAACGGGGCATCCTTCAAGGATGCCCCGTCTATTTCCCTCACCCCTGTAAGGGGTGATTTCTTCGCGCTGTTCAGCGCAATTTTTCCTACACTGAGAGTGTAATGCAGATGCAGGGGATGGCAAGCCGGCCACCCCCTGCACCCCCGCGGTTTCCTCAAACGCCGGGGCGGCTTGGTCTTTGTTTTGTTTGTTACTGACTCCGTGCGCGCTGCGGATTGGCCTCTCCGTTCCGTCCTCGCGCGCGGCCGAGTAAATTGCCATCCTGGCAATTAATTTTGCTGTATATAGTTTCGTATAAAAAATTCGGCCGTATCGGTGTCCGCTTCGCGGACGATTTAAATAAAATTATTGATATTATTTTTGAATTTAGAACTCTATTCAGATATTATTGTTAATAATACGGCATTGCTATGAACAATGAAATAATCTTTTATATTGAAGAATCTATTGACGGCGGATTCGAGGCAAGAGCCCTTGGCTACTCAATTTTTACCGAAGGTGAAACTGCCGATGAATTAAAGACCAATATCAGGGATGCTGTCCATTGCCACTTTGAAGAAAAAGACATGCCTCAGATTGTAAAACTCCACTTTGTTAAAGAAGAGGCCATGGCCCTGTGAAGCTTCCTCGCGATGAAAGCGGGGATTCCCTCGTCAAATGACTTGATGAATTTGGCTATTCTGTTACAAGATGATCAAGCGGTCATATCAGGCTCACGACCCTCGAAAATGGTGAACATCACATTACAATTCCAGCACATAAAAGCGTTAAGATCGGAACGTTAAATATTATTCTCGTTGATGTTGCAAACCATTTTAAAATCACTAAAGATGAATTGATAAAAAACTCTGGTAGCTGCCTCGGGTCACCGGGGGGCTTCAAAAATGAGTTTTTAGACCCCCCCAAAAATCTATGAGCCTTTTTCAGCAGGCCCTATTTCGTGCTGCTATCACGAAATTTTTTTAATTTGAATTGTGTAAGCAATACCCCTGTCAACACTACGATGAGTCCAATAATATCCATCAGTAAGAGTATATCCCCCAATGCTATCCAGGCCATGAGCATGGTTACCGGAGGGCCCAGATAAAACAAACTGGCCACCCTTGTAGCATCGATTCTTTTAATCAGCATCCACATAAAAGCGTAAGCACCCAGGGAAACTGCGAAAATAAGCCAAAGCATGGTGTAAATAAATTCATCCGCCCACTGAGTCTCAAGGTTTTCGACAAAGATAGCCGGGAATGTTAAAGAAATCGTAGTACCCAGGCATTGGTAGAACAAGGTCAGATCAACAGGTTTTTTTTGCCGTTCCTGATTTAGCTCAGTCCTTCTTTGGATTAAACTAGCTACTGTAATAGCTATAACGGAACCTAATGGAATTAAGTACCCCAAAACAGACCCGGTGTCTGAAAAATCAATCCTGGAGAGTATTGTTAAAGCCACCCCTCCAAATCCAATGATCAGTCCCAGCCACCTGTGAAGAGGCGTGTGTTCTCCCGTTGCAATTCCGGAAAAAGCGCCGGTCGCCAGTGGTTGCAAGGCTACTGCAAGTGCCACTATTCCGGCCGGCACATTCTGATTCAGTGCAAGAAGAACACAACTCAGCCATACGCCATGGGCCAAAATACCAACGATCATGTTTTTTGCAGCCGTTGTCCATCCCAACCATCGAAAACGTTGGCGCATCAGCAAATATCCGAAAAGGATAAGGGTAAGTGTCAGATAACGCCAGAATAGCAAGGTAAAAGGGCCCGTGTAGGGTAAGCCATATTCGGCGCCAATAAAGCCGGAATTCCAGAGAAACACAAATGCTATAGCTAATAAAACCGTAGATTTATTCATGGTAAATTATACGTTTATTTTTTGTCTTTTATAATCCTTACCCTATGGTTTTTCAATCCAATATATTTTCATTTTATCTCCACATAATTCCCTGAAAGCTTGTCAGGTGTAATGTTTCAGGTCATTTATACCCTTATTGTATTAAGAATCTGCAGTTCACTCTCAGCAAAAAGTGATTGCTGATGCATGTGAGTATGCTGCATAATGCCCTTTATCTGATGTATCTCAGGTACCGTTTTCACTGAAAAGTTTAATCAGAACAACCGGTGCTTAAAATTTTCTTTCATGATTATGATAATTCAGATAAATACACTGTCTGGGTAAACTCTTTATTCTGAAGGGGGTTCATGAAAACTACAGGCACTCCCCGGGCCGAACCGAAAACCTTTTTAAGGCGATCGATGAAGGATGAATCAGGAGGGTCGTTGGACCAGAGTCCGAAAACTCCGCCCGGTTTCAAGTGCCGGACCAGTTGTCCCAGGCCCTCAGGCTGATAGAAGTTTTCGTTGCCGGGATCAAGCCACATATACGGTGAGTGATCGATATCCACAAGGATCGCGTCAAACCTGCGGTGTGGCTCATCCGGGTCAAAGCCGGCGGGGGACGCCGACATGGCAAAAAAATCACCATGCACAAGGCGACAGCGGAAATCGCCGGCAAGTTCAGGTCCCAGAGGCAGAAGACCTTTCAGGTGCCAGTCTATAACCGGCCGCAAGGCTTCAACCACAACCAGTGAGGCGACGCGGCTGTTGTCAAGAACCGCCCGGGCTGTATATCCTAAACCGAGGCCGCCGACCACGATATCGGGATGCTCCGCCTGACACGCCTCAATTCCGAGACTGGCAAGCGCTTTTTCGGATTCGGTGAAAAAGCTGGACATGAGATATTCATTCCCCAGCTTTATTTCGTATAATTCACAATCAAGGGTGCGATCATAACGCTTTCGCAGGCTGAGTCGGCCCATCGGCGTATCCCGGTTGTCCAGTTCTTCAAATAATGGATTAGTATATTTCATAGGTGAATGTGAGTAATCCCGAATTGTATTTGTCAACAGTGTTTTATGGGGCACATAACAAAACAACGTAATTTCTCATTTTGCGGGGGAATAATAGTGCGCCCAATTTTTGAGAACTTACAAAACAACCGGAACTTCGTCCATCAGAATAGTGCTATCCGGCTCATCAAAACCGTCGCAGGCAGGAACATCTGTCCACGTATTACGGGCTTCAGTCAGGGTTTTTGAGAATTGGGGGCGGAATTGGTCTTAGCTGATTGGCTGTTTTTTGATCAACCGGCATCAGTGTGTTACTTCCAACCATGTCTGGATCGTCTGCATCCCGGTCTGCGGCCCTGGCCTCTGTTTCGTTCGTATGATCCTTTGTCGCTCCGCTCGCGTGTTCATTTGGTGTCCGGTAATACCCGGCAGTCAGATCGGAGCGGCCACCCCTCGCGGGGCCTGTTCCAGCGCGGTGCTTTATTGCCTCATAGGGTTATTGCAGATATGAAGCAGATTGGTTAAACTGGCCGGTAATAATGCTGGTTTTTAGATGTGCCCTTAATAGATTATCGTTTCATATTGTTGCGGTTTCAAAGACAATATTCATATCTATGATCGTGTTAGCAAGATAGTTGAGTTTCTCGAATCCGGGTACTCTGCCGCTGCGGTCTTTCATGAGGATGACCTCGTCGCCGGTTTCCTCACAGATATATTCATCCTTTGACTCTCCAAACCACACGATCAGTGTATTTCCCACTTTATCATAATACACCTTTACTTATTCCATATCATTTTCCCTTCTGTTATTTTATCGGTTGGATATGCCGTTATCAAAAATCCTGAATCTGTCTTATTCTTTGCAACAGCACACTACCACCTCTTCTCCTGTTCTTTTCTGTAGAAAAGGTTATACATTCTTATCCGATTTGCTCTTTCGAATTTCATCCGGATCAGAAAGAACTTTTATCACACTTTCTTCCATACCCTTCATTACAGGATGTTTTATTGATGTAATGAAATCCCAATATTCACGTGTAACATGTACACTGAATCCAAGGTGGGTAATTACTTTAAAAAGATAATTCTCATTCATCACCTATCCATCAATATCATCAATCAGATGTCAAATTTCCACACTCTGTTGTTACATGTTATAACATCATACACGTTTCCACATCCAGTTAATCTGAACAAATACTGGTAAGGGTACCTCTATAAATCGGTTTTATGCATTATTTAAAGGGATAAAGCCGATTAAAACCAACGGTTGAGATCAGTTGAATGACTTACATATGTAATTTGAAGAATCACAATGGTGCCGGGTATACGACTGGGAGAGTGAAACTTGTTAAAAAACAATCCATTGAAATAGAATGTCGCCAACCTGCTTCCTGGGGTGTATTTTTCGATAAGCCCGTCCCCCTCTCCTTTGGGAATGGGGGGCGGGGAATGAGGTTGTCCTCTCCCGCAGCAAAATACTCAATCAACCTGACTTAACAACTTTTCTTTCAATTCCATTAATACAACTCCCTGTTTAATTAATTTTTTATGTATAAAACTCGCATATTTTTCAGTAAATTAATTGACATTTTTATTAATGCCCCCTATAGTGTATTATGTCGCATATATTCCTGATTTTTTGACACAGACATGTATCTTTTGATAAACCTCAATTACCGTAAGAGGGGGTGAACCCATGGATTTTTTAAGGCGTTTATTTGAACAGGCACGGGAGATTTTCAGCAAACTCGATGCCACCAAGAAAGCCATCATCGGCGCGGTTCTCGGCGTTGTTGTTATAGCCTTTATTGTTCTCTTTTCAATATCGAGCGGGGAACCGAACGTGGTGCTCTTTTCCGAACTCTCAGCCGAAGACTTCGGCCAGGTGACCAAGAAGATCGAGGAATTAGGCTACTACTATGACACCACCGGCACCACCAATATCATGGTGAAGCCCAAAGACCGTGAGGTCATCATGACACGCCTCGCCCAGGAACAGATGATACCGAAGGGAATTCCCGGGTGGAAACTCTTCGACATTTCGAAATGGACCGAGACCGAGAAGGAGCTTGACGTCAAATTCATGCGGGCCCTCAGAGGGGAGATCCAGAGCCACATCGAGTCCCTGAAGAACATCGAAAAGGCATCGGTAGAGATAGCGATCACCGAGGACAGCCTTTATGGCGAGACTCAGCCCTATACCGCCGCGGTGACCGTTTCCCTGGCCCCGGGGTATGACAAGCTCTCAAAAAAGGAGATCCAGGGCATCATCTACCTGGTGTCGCGCGCCGTTGGGAACCGTCTCAAGCCCGAGAACGTGACGGTCACCGACGACCACGGCAGGATAATATCCGACTTTGACGACGAGCTGGACAAGGCCAAGACCGAGTACACCATCATTGAGCACCGGCGCAAGATAGAGGAGCGGGCCCGGGTCAAGCTCCTGAAAGACATCCGCGAGGGCCTCGAAAACATCTATTCCGACGACCGTATCCAGATTGTCCGTCTCAACATGGACTTCAACTGGGACAAGATTGACGAGGAGCAGGAGGAGTACACCCCCATCGTCATGGAGAAAGACAACCCGGCGACCCCCTATTCCGAACGGAAGGTGAAGGACTCCCTCATCATATCCGAGAAGGACACGGAGGAGCACTTCAAGGGGCACGGCTGGAATCCCGAGGGCCCCGCAGGCACCGAGGGGAACACCCCTCCCGGGTACAAGGCGAGCGACGACCAGTACGCCCAGTACGATAAAAACGAAGAGATAAAGAACCACGCCCTGAACAAGACCAAACGCACCGTGGCCAGGGACCCCTACGACATCACCCGGATATCGGTGGCCATAGCCATAGACGGCCGCCAGGACCTTCCCCGGCTCCCGGACGGGACCTACGATCTCGACCCGGCAAAGAAGCCGATCCAGACCCCCCTGACCGAAGATGATCTCCAGAAAGCGGAGAACATCGTCAAGAAGGCGATAAACTTCGACCAGGCCCGGGGTGACCAGGTGGCGGTCGAGAACATCATGTTCGACCGGAGCAAGTACTGGGAGTCCCTCAGGAAGGAGTTCCAGCGGAAGGAGCAGGTGAAGCGGATCCTTCTCGCCTCCCTTATCGGAATCATAGCCCTCTTCGTCGGGTTTATCCTTTTTAGAACCATAACCAGGGAGCTCGAGAAGCGGCGCAGGGCCAGGGAGGAACATCTTGCCCTGGAACAGCAGCGGATGCGCGAGGCGGCCCTCCGGGCAGCAGAAGAGGAGGGGATCGACGTCGAACTCTCCCTTGAGGAGAAGGCCCGGCTGGAGCTCCAGGAGAGCGCGATAAACCTGGCCAAGGAACGGCCGGACGACGTGGCCCAGCTCCTCAGGACCTGGCTCGCGGAGGAATAATTCAGTGTACCTTTTTCGTTTGACAGTTACTCATATTTATTGTTAATTGAAAGACAGGAATGACTCGCGACCGGCGGGAAAGAGGGTACGCCGCCGGTTTTTTTAGCTGTTCAGAGGTTGCAATCAAACCGATAATAGAAGCAAGTGCGCCTGCATGGCTGTATTTTCCGTGAGGCGCTGCCGGGTAATATGTTACAATCAAAAAAGGCACAGTTAACTGGCAGGCAGAAGGCGGCCATCTTCCTGGTGTCCCTCGGATCGGACGTGTCCTCCGAGATCTTCAAGCATTTGCGGGAAGACGAGATTGAACAGCTCACCTTCGAAATCGCCCGCCTCGATAAGATAGAACCGGGAGACAGGGACCGGGTGCTCCAGGAGTTCCAGGAAATGATGATGGCCCAGGAGTTCATCCAGAACGGGGGCATTGACTACGCCCGGGACGTGCTGGAGCGGGCCCTCGGCACCCAGAAGGCCATCGATATCGTGAACCGCCTCACCTCATCGCTCCAGGTGAGGCCCTTTGACTTCATACGGCGCACCGATCCGAGCCATCTTTTGAACTTTATCCAGGGGGAGCACCCCCAGACCATAGCCCTTATACTGGCATACCTTGACCCTCAGAAGGCGGCACAGATCCTGTCCGGGCTGAACCACCAGATCCAGGCGGACGTGGCCAAGCGGATCGCCCAGATGGACCGGACCTCCCCGGACGTCCTCCGGGAGGTTGAACGGGTCCTCGAGCGGAAGCTCTCCACCCTGGCGAGCGAGGACTTCACCTCGGCAGGGGGCATCGACGCCATCGTCGAGGTCCTCAACAACGTCGACCGCGGTACCGAGAAGATCATCATTGAGGCCCTGGAAGAGGAAGATCCGGAACTGGCCGAGGAGATCAAGAAGCGGATGTTCGTGTTCGAGGACATCGTGCTCCTGGACGACCGCTCCATCCAGAAGGTGCTTCGAGAGGTGGACACCCAGGACCTGGCCAAGGCCCTGAAAGGGGTGGACGCCGAGGTGCAGGAGAAGATCTACCGGAACATGTCGAAACGGGCCGCGTCCCTCCTCCGGGAGGACATGGACTTCATGGGTCCCATCCGGCTCCGTGACGTTGAGGAATCACAGCAGAAGATTGTGAATATCATTCGCAAGCTTGAAGAGTCCGGCGACATCATCGTCGCCCGGGCGGGCGAGGAGGAACTCGTTGTCTAAGTTAGTATTCAAACCGGGTGAAATCAGGCAGATCAATGTCGCCAAGCAGATTGAGCTGCCTTCGCAGTACCAGAAGAATCTACTCGAGACCGAAGAGTTCAAGGAATTCGAGGTCGACGACGAGGGCAACCCGATAGACGTGTATCAGGGCCCCTCCATCGAGGAGATGGAGGCAGAACTCGAGCGCTACCGCCGCGAGACCGAAGAAGAAGTACGGGAGATGCTCGAGCAGGCCGAGGAGCGCGCCAAAAAGATCGAGGAAGAGGGAAAGGAGAACGCCTTCAGGGAGCTCCAGCAGGCGAGGGAGCAGATAAAGAACGAGATGGACCGGCTCAGAATAGAGTCGGAGCAGGAGATAGAGCGGGGCAAGTTCGAGGCCGAGAAGATGATCAAAGAGGCGGAGCTCAAGGTCTCCGAGATCGAACATGAGGCGTACAAGAAAGGGTACGACGCCGGCCGCGAAGAGGGCTACAAGGAGGGCCAGGCCGAGGTCATGCGCCTCATCGACCGCCTCGGTACTGTTGTGTCCACGGCCGTGGATATCAGGGACGAGATAATCCGCTCTTCAGAAAAGCTCATGACCGAGATGATCCTCATGATAGCGCGAAAGGTCATCAAGGACGAAATAGTGGAACGCCGGGAAGTGGTCATCAACAATATAAAAGAAGCGATTCGCCGCGTGAAAGACCGGGACCGCATCGACATACGGGTGAACTTCGCCGATCTGGACATGACCACCGCCCACAAGGACGAGCTCATCAAGATGATGGAGTCATTGAAGAAGGTGAATATATACGAGGATTCACGGGTGGAGCGGGGCGGCTGCATCATCGAGACCGACGTGGGGGCAATCGACGCCCGTATCTCCACGCAGCTTGACGCCATCGAGGAGGCTATCAGGAATACCAGCGCCATGTAGGGCGAAGGGGAAGGGCGCGGCCGAGGCCGCGCTTTTCGGATACGATTTATGAGACATAATCTAATTGGAATAATTTTCGAAGAGAAGCTGTCATTGCTCCGCTCGCAATGACAGCAGGTGTCGACTGTTGAACTTGCAGGAAATGTGATTGAGATGAGACAAAGTAGAGTAATATTCAAGGAGAAAACAATAAGTGATTAACATACTGCCCCATGAAAAGGTCGACGTCCTTTCGAAGTACAAGGAAAGGATTGCCGAGGTCGACGTAATCAAATACACCGGCCGGGTGGAACGGGTCGTGGGGCTCACCATTGAATCGATCGGACCGGCGGTGGAGTACGGTGAACTCTGCCGCATCAAAATCGACAGGCAGAAATATCTTCACGCGGAAGTCGTGGGGTTCAATAAAAACAGGGTTATTCTCATGCCCATAGGGGACATGAAAGGGGTTGTCCCCGGCGCTGAGGTCTTCGCGGCGGGTGCGGCCTTGATGGTGCCGGTGGGGGAGGAACTCCTCGGCCGCGTCGTCAACGGGGTCGGGGAGCCGATTGACGGAAAAGGGGAGATATTCACCGGGGAGAAATACCCGGTAGACCGGCAGGGGATCAATCCCCTGGATCGCACCGTCATTGAAGAGCCCCTTTCGGTCGGTATCCGTTCCATCGACGGTCTCAATACCGTGGGCAGGGGGCAGCGGCTGGGGATTTTCTCAGGCTCTGGAGTCGGCAAATCAACAATAATCGCCATGATCGCCCGCTTCACCGACGCTGACGTGAACGTCATCGCCCTCATCGGTGAACGGGGTAGAGAGGTAAAAGACTTTGTCGAGCGGGAGCTCGGGACCCAGGGCCTGAAGCGCTCCGTGGTAGTGGTGGCCACTTCCGACCAGCCGGCAATGCTGCGGCTCCGGGGGGCCTACCTGGCCCACTCCGTGGCCGAGTATTTCCGGGACCAGGGTCTGGCCGTGAACCTTCTCATGGATTCAATCACCCGGTTCGCCATGGCCCAGCGCGAGGTCGGGCTGGCGGCCGGCGAGCCGTCGGCCCAGCGCGGGTACCCCCCCTCGGTGTTCTCCCTCCTTCCGAAACTGCTTGAACGGGCCGGGACGAGTAAGACCGGCGGCAGCATCACCGGCTTTTATTCGGTACTGGTCGAGGGTGACGACATCAACGACCCCATAGCGGACGCCACCCGGGCCATACTTGACGGCCACATTGTCCTGGACCGGCGCCTCGCCAACATGGGGCACTACCCGGCGGTGGACGTTCTCGGTTCGATATCCCGGTGCATGAAGGACGTGGTCACGAAAGAGCATTTGGAGGCGGCCGTGAAATTCAGGGAACTCCTGGCGGCCTACCGCGAACGCGAGGACGAGATAAGCCTCGGGGCCTACGCCCGGGGGTCGATGCCCATTGTTGACAAGGCCATTGACATGCGGGACCAGATGAACGAATTCCTTCGTCAGGGTATATACGAAAAGGATGACCTGGAATCAACCTCGGACAGGCTGATAAGCCTCTTCGAGGAGAAGAAGGCCCCGGGAAGGGTGGACGCGGTACAGCCGCCGCCCTTTGCCCAGATCATCCGGTAGCGGATAACGCATGAAAAAGTTTTCATTCAGGCTGCAGAAGCTTCTTGACATCAGGGAGCGGAAGGAGCGGGAGATACAGTACGAGCTCTCCCGGGTGATGGCGGTGCAGAACCGGGAACGGCAGAAGCAGGAGGATCTCCGGTCTGGCATAGAGGCCGAACAGCGCCGGTTCTCGGAAAAGCTCCGGCAGGGGAAGTTCACCGCCCGCGAGGCCATGATGTTCGAAAAGTACGTGGACGTGTCCCTCCGGGCAATCGACACCGCCCAGAAGAAGATCGAGGCCATGGAGCCCGGGATACGGGAGATCAGGCAGCGCCTGGTCGAGGCCTCGAAACAGAAGAAGGTGGTGGAGCGGCTGAAGGAACGGAAATTCGAGGAGTACACCTACGAGACGAACCGGGAGATCGCGAAAGAGAACGACGACATAAACCAGAAGCTCTTTAACAGGAGCGAAGAGAGAGGTTTGCTGTGATCGAAGACATGTACCGGATATTTGACCGGATAAAAGAAATACAAACCCGGTTCGGCCTGAACCGGCCCCATGAAGCCGCCCCTCACCGGGAATCCTACGATCAGGTGCAGGATCGCGCCCTGGAAGAGGCCGGGGTGAAACCGGTCAGGGAACCTGAAGCCCCGGCAATCGAAAACAACAGCCCGGAAGAGATAGGCCGCCTGGCCGATTTTTACGCCGACCGGAACAGCATACCGGCAAACCTGGTGAAGTCGGTCATCGAAGTGGAATCGGGGTACCGCCCGGACGCGGTTTCACCGAAAGGGGCCATGGGGCTCATGCAGATAATGCCCGCCGTGGCCCGGCAGTTCGGTGTGAACAATCCTTTTGATCCTTCAGAAAACCTGCGGGCCGGCACCGGCCTCCTGAAACAGCTCCTCGAAAATTACAACGGCGACTACAAGAGGGCCCTGGCCGCGTATAACGCCGGACCGACCGCCGTAGACAGGAACGGGGGCGTCCCGGACTATCGCGAAACGAAGGATTACGTCAGAAAGGTCATCGATAGCTATCTGAAAAACAAGTGAGGTACCGGTATGGCTGCGCGAAGAATTACAAACAGGGCTAAGGCGCTCTACCTTATTATCTTCATACTCTTTATATCCGCCTTCGGCCTCTTCTGGATGGATTACATCGGCCTTCTTGACATTAACAAGCACATCAACCGGTACCGCCCGGAGCCGGAACTCTCCGCCCTGGCAGTGGACGATGAACCGTCCCTTATCGAGCGCGAAGAGTTCGAGAAAGAGAAGGAGAAACTTACCGAGCGGGTCGAAGACCTTGACAAGCGGGAGGCCAGGATACTCGAGCGCGAAAAGGAGCTCCAGGCCGAAATGGAAAAACTCAGCGAGATGCGCAAGGGGCTCGACCTCGAGAAGAAGAAATTCGAGCAGTCGAAGGAGCAGTACGCCGGGTACCGGAAAAACGTCCAGGTGCTGGCCAACAAGATGGCGAACATGCCCCCGGAGGAGTCGGTCGCCATCATGCAGCGATGGGAGGACCCCCTCATCATCGACGTGCTACGCCAGATGGACGAAAACGCGGCCCAGGCCGGCACGGCCAGCATCACCCCTTACCTGATAACCCTCTTCCCGAAAGAAAAGGCGAGCCGTATCATGTACCTGATGACCCAGCTGTGATTTCTTCTTGACAAAAGGTATAACCCTTGTTATACTGGAGGTATGAAAACAGCGGTTTCCATACCTGATAAACTGTATCATAAGGCTGAAAAAACAGCGAATAAACTGGGTATTTCCCGCAGCAAACTCTATGCCAGGGCCGTGGAGGACTTTTTGCAGCGGCATGAAGATTCCCTTGTACGGGAAAAGCTCGATGACATCTACGGGGAAGATAACGATACACTCGATCGGGATATTCTCAATCCCCAGTCTCAATCAATCGAAAAAGAAGACTGGTAATGGTGCGGGGTGAAATCTGGTGGGCCAGCTTATCCGAACCGGCAGGATCTGGGCCGGGGTATCGAAGGCCGGTCCTTGTAATTCAATCCAATCCTTTCAATAAGAGTAAAATATATACTGTTGTCTGCGCGGTGATTACCTCGAACCTCCGTTTTGGTAACGCACCGGGTAATGTAACCCTTTCAAAGAAAGAATCGAAACTGCCCAAAGACTCGGTGATAAACGTTTCGCAGATAGTGACCCTTGACAAATCGTTCCTCACGGAACGGGTTTCGTCAATCAGTATATCGAAAATGGACCGGGTGGACAGCGGAATACGGCTGGTGCTGAACCTGTAGGGGCAGAAAAATTTATTTTTTAAGGGGAAACTCGCTTAACCAGCCTCTCTAATAAAATCTGTTTGCTTTATAGATGTGACAGATACTCGGTTATCCAGATGAGGTTATGGGTAAATAAAAACTTATCCTGAGCTGGCTGGTATTTATCAAAAAATGTCTGAGAGGTCTATTCTTAGACCTCTCAGAACGGTACTGGTAATTGACTCACCTGTGATGTGCCAGTCCGGTTTGCCATATCCTTTCGTATCATGAGTGAATATCTGTATAGTCTTCGTTTCGGGATTGACAATCCAGTATTCCCTTATGGCATATTTTTCATAGAGCTTGAATTTTTCACCCTCATCTTTATAAGCTGTTGTCTATGAAAGTATTTCTACTACAAGGTCAGGGGCTCCGTTGCATCCCCTTTCATCAATCTTTCTTTTCTCGCATACAACGGAAATGTCAGGCTGAACAACAGTTGTCTTTTCTTCATCAGGCCAGGTGAGATAATCGGCATAGGTATATTTTTTATCTGATTTTACCGCTACGGACATGGTTCGCTTCTCTTTTTCCGGACTATGGAAAATATAGAACCGTTTTCTTAAAAAGTCCAGTGAAAAAACACGTGACTGTGGTGAAAAGCAATGGGGCAGAATAAAGTTTCAGTTCCGGTACTCATCAATCAGCTTCAGTAACTCCCTCTTGCCCTCGCCGGTCTGCACCGAGGTGTAAAAAACAGAATCTTCTTCGATCTCGAGTTCGCTTATAATCTTTTTCACGTTCTTTTTCCGCTGGTTCTTCGAGAGCTTGTCGCACTTGGTGAGGGTCACGGCAGTGGGAATGCCGTTCTTTCCCAGCAGTTCAATCAGGTCGTGTTCGAACCGGTCCGGGACACGGCGGATGTCGATGAGGAGAAAGGCGAGCTTCAGGTTGTTTCTTCCCGTGATGTATGATCTGATCATCGGGAGGAACTGCTTACGGAGCTCCTCCGGGAGCTTCGCGTACCCGTACCCGGGAAGGTCGGCGAAGGAGGTATTGTCGTTCACCACGAAGAAGTTGACGGTGCGGGTGACCCCGGGCTTTGACCCGGTCTTCACCAGGCCCTTTTTCCCGAGGAGCATGTTCAGGAGGGACGATTTTCCCACGTTGGATCGCCCGAGAAAGGCGAATTCCGGGTAGGGATAGTTGGGAAAATCTTTCGCCTTCCGGCAGCTCTTCAGGAAATATGCGGTGTCTATATTCATTTGTTACTTTGCCGTTACGAGAGCTCACTTCCGCGAAAAATCATCATCGGTGAGGTCCATTTCCAGGAGGACCGCGTCGTCGTCGGTGTAATAATCCTTCCTCAGGCCGTTTACCGTAAACCCGAGGCGCTGGTAAAATGAAATGGCCCCCCGGTTCCGTGACTGGGTCTCCAGGTATATCCGCTTCGGTTCGCGGTCTTTCAAATAATCCAGGATTCCCCGGTAGAGGATGGTTCCTATCCCGGATCTTCGGAGATGTTTCCTGACCGCGATATTGTTGAGCTGAATCTCACCGGGGATGTTCCAGGCTATGGCGAAACCGGCCACCTCGTCCTTTGCCTCAGCCACGATGAACACCGAAAAGGGTGTCTCCAGTTCGTTCTTGAAAAAATCAGGCTTCCACCGGTTCGACCCCTCCCGCTCGATGGCCACGACCGCGTCCAGGTCGTAAGTTTTCGCTTTTCTCAGGGTAATATCCATGGCAGTAAACCGCGACGTTTACAGGAGAACTGTACGATGCAATCATGTCAACGGCATTTCACGGAACGCTATATGATATCATGTCTTTGGAGTTCGATTACCGGTTACTCCCCTGTGAGGAGACCGTCTATCTGCCCGTAGAGTTTTTCCCTGACCCCGCCCAGGTTCCATTTCTGGGACGCGGCCGTTATGCCGTCGACCCCTTTAATGGAGATGCCTTTTCGCACGTCAGCGACCGACATGAAGAGGACTACCTTTTCCCTCTGGCCTGGATCGAGCCTCCGGATGAAGCGTTTCACCCTGGTGTTGAACATGGTCCACCCCATCTTCGCGTCGAGTATGACAATGGCCCGGTAATTGCCACTCTCAATTTTTCTCAGGCCCCGGAGGGGTACTTTCTCTATCGCGGCGATGTCCCGGTATCTTGACTCGAGCCCTTTTACCAGGGAATCCCGGTAATCGCTCTCCCGCCAGGCTACCAGGATGGCCGGTTTTTTCGATTCAATCTTTGTTTTTGCGTCTTTGACGTTTTTTGCGCAGGACGTCAGGATAAGAAGAGCCAGTAAGAAAACGGTTGCAATACCGAAGTGAATCTTTATTTTTTGCGTCATGTTCTAATCCTCGTAAAATGAAATAGGTATCATGTATAAAGTATAAGGTTCATTCCACTATTACTACTATTCAATAGCGGTTTGTGTAGAAGATCATACGTTTCCCAGGTAACGCTTCTGGAAATTCTTTTGTGTCATGACCGTCATGAATCTGTCCATTCCCGTGACAGTGAAGAGCTGCCTGATATTCGGACTGATATTGTAGAATACGAGATCAATACCGCGCTCCCCGGAGAGACGGTTATACTTGACCAGGGTCCCGATGACCGATGAATCGATCTGACTGAGTTCTGAGCAGTCGAATGCGATAAACGACGGCTCATGGATAAGCTGTTCCTGCCAGATATCCTCAAGAACCGGAAGGGAATCCCTGAATACGGCCCCTGTCATCCTTATTATCACACCCTTACCAGCCGGTTCAACCGCAAACTGTCCCATTAGCGAGCCCCGTTTGTCAATTCAAATTAGAATATACCGATAATAGTATACTGTCAAGCATTTATTTGGTTATATCTGCGGGGGGCTCCTGTCTGGAATTTTTTCAATACTACTTTGCAAAAATACTCTTACATTCCCGCGTTCCGGGGCTGGCCGGTAATGAAGAGGAATTGCGGCCCGTTATCTGATTGCGCCTTCGGCAAAAAAATGCCGGTCACCAAGGGCTGTGACCTCGAGTTCAAGGCCCGCTTCATCAACCTGTGCCCGTACCTCGTCAATCGTGAATGAGGCGAGGAGCGAATTATAAAAGTCGAGTTTAAGGATTTCAGACTCCCGGGCTGAAACAGACTCAACGAGTCGGGACGCCTCGTCACGGCTCCCGGGCCTCAGGAGGTCCATGACGAAAACCCGGGTACCGGTCGCAGAATGGGCCGCAATCTCTTTCCATAGGAAGGCAGGGTTTGGCAGGTGATGGAGGAGGTCCTTTGACACGACCACATCGAACCTGCGGCCCCCGAGGTCAAGGCCCGGGATTACCCCCTCGACAACCTCGATCAGCTTCTCCATGCCTCTTTTCTGAATCAAATCCCTGGCGTAGTAAGCCATGGGGCCAGAGCCGTCCACCGCCGTTATGTGGAGATCCGGCTTTGCCAGGGCAAGGCGCACCGGAACGTCCCCGGGGCCGCACCCGATGTCAAGGAGGGTCGAAAAGCCGCCGTGGCTTCGGCCCAGTATGGTGTCCACGAAGAGCTGGTTTGAGGCTGAGAAATCGGCTTCCGCGTAGGCGGCAACCTGTTCTTCGTCGTCCATTATTTCCGGTTCAGGGACCCGTTCCACTGGTTTCTCCTCCTGTCCTAGTATGGATACATCTGCTCTCCGGCCTTGACCAGAAAGTACGCGGCCCGGTTAACGTGAACCGGTATGCCGAGTTCTTCGCCGAGCTGTACGAACATGCCGTTTATGCTGTCTATTTCGGTCGGACTTCCACGGTCCATGTCCTGGAGCATGGAGCACCGGTTTCCTGCCGTGTTCCGGCAGACCTCCCTCACCGTGGCGATGATTTCATCCGGATCGATGATGTTACCGGCAGCGCAGGCAACTTCCGATGCCTCGCGAAGAATCCTCTCCTGGAGATTCAGGGTATGGATGTTCTCGATAAGCTTTCCGTTTTCCACGCGGAGTATCGCCCCCAGGGGGTTTATCCCGGCGTTGATGGCGGCCTTCCGCCAGATCACCAGCTCAGGGTTCCCGGTCTTTTCAACCGGAAGGCCGGCCCCTGCCAAAAGATCGACCACCCTGTCGACCGCCGCGGCGTCGTCCCCGCCGACGACCGTGCTGCCGACCCCGGCAAGCACAACGTCCCCGGTATCGAGGCGGTGTCCGCCGGTGGTGGTGGAGCCGTACACGACGCGT
>CAZEPS010000045.1:13576-20935 GCA_964514165.1 uncultured Leptospirales bacterium | reverse complement strand
TCCTGCTCCCTCCCCTCGAGATAGTTTCTGCCGATAATTTTCACCATTGTCTCGATATGGTCCAGGAGTTCCTTTCCCTTTTTGCCGTACAGGGTGTCAAACGTACCCTCTTCGGTGCTCGGGATCAGGGCGTGGATGTTCATTATGTAATTATTGATGTGGTAGAGCTTTCCCTCTTCGAAGAGATACTTCATCAGCTCCCTGATCTTCGGGCTTTTCGTGAACTGGTCCGCGAGGTCGTCGATGACTCCTTTTTCTTCAGGGGTGAGTTCCAGGGGATTGTCCAGGTCCAGGGTGGGGAAATCGGTGTCGGTGAGACCGCCGGTGTCGCCCCGTTTCAGCATGTCTGCGAGTTTTTCCAGGTTCAGCCGGGATTCCATGTTCAGCTGGGGGTACTTCTTTATGGTCTGCTCATCAAGCTTGAACTGGATCATGGCCAGGGTCTTTTCCATCTTTTTCGATATTTCCATCTTCGCCTTGAAGTTTCCCGTAATCTCCCCCGGGTAGAGCTTTTCGGCGAATTTTTTCAGCCCGGTCAGGTCAATGCCGAGGCGTTCGAGAAACTCCAGGTTGTCGTAACGGGTGCTGATTCGGAGGGCTTCGGCTATCAGTGACCGGTTGCCGGCCGCGGCCCCCATCCAGAGGATGTCGTGGTTGCCCCAGATGAACTGCACGTAGGGTTTTATATCCTTCTGTGAAAGGATGCGGAGGATCTTGTCCGGCTCGTCGCCCCGGTCGAACACGTCACCGAGGACGATGAGCTGCCCCAGGATGACCTGTTTCACTATCTTTGCCAGGGCGGTGATGATCCTGTCGGATATTATCTCGTTCTCGTAGGCCACGTTCGGTACGTGAAAACCGAGGATCAGGTTCTCCACCACGGTCTTGAGGTCGCGGTTAATGCTCCCCCTGATGGTATCGAAGTCTTTTATGTCCTCGACCATGTAACGGATTATCTTTACCAGGGATGAGATAACGTCCTGGCGTTCCATCGAGTATTCCTCGGTGATCAGGTATTTCTCTTTCCTGATGATACGGTCGAGATATTCCAGTTTCTCCTCGGAAAAAGTCTTCGGCAGGGCCTCCTGGGCGGTGCGCCAGACCAGGCCGAACCGTCCCTTTAAAATAGAGACGAAGCGCTTGCCTGCGCCGTGGGGATCGCTGATCCACATGGTGGTTTCAATGTTTCGCTCCAGTTCGTTTTCAATTTCTGACAACTCGCGTATGATGTCGTGAATTTCTGCAATCCTGAGCTTGGGAGACATGCAATCCTCCGGGAAATACCGCACCAGTAGCTGGTTCAGGAGTCGGTACGGTTCCCCTGTCAAGGATATAATACTTGAACGGTTTATGTCAATGTTATTTTGGAATAAAAATCTTCGGCTGGTAGAGCCACTGGGGAAACCTGACCCGGACTCCCCGGTACGATACGGTATCGTCTGCATGTTCCACAATATAATACTGGAATTCGCTGCCGTACCCCTCTTCCCGGTTGTACCCTCCGCACCCTGTTACAATATACTCGATACCGTCCTTTTTATTCTTATAGAGCCTGGTGTACTGGCCGGAAAATACCGCCTTTACCGGGTACTGTGAAAGGACAGCGTGCAATTCTTCAGCTTTCTCGAAGCTGTCCATGGAACTGTAGGGAGGGAACACCGGGTTGTTGGTAAAGACAAACATTGCCGGGAATTTGCGGTGGCGGTGTAGGTCGCGCCTGAGCCAGCGGAGCCGCTGGTCCACGGACATGTAACCTTCTTTCATGGTGTTGAACACGATGAAGTGGATATTGCCGTAGTTGAAGGAATAGCAGGGCTTTTTTCCGATGTAACGCCGGTACAGGTCAAGGGAGCCGTTGTAGAGGTCCCTTTCGCCGGGAAGGGGGCAGAGGTTCCGCTGGAGTTTGTCGATCTGGGTGAGGTATTTTCGGTACTGGCGCGCAACGTCGCTCTCGCGGATCCCCATCTCTGAACTGCCCCCCTGGACCATGTTGCCGGTGTGCGCCACGAAGGCCGGGTTTTGTTCGTTTATCTCGCCGATAACGTGGTCCAACCGCTCCGCGTAACCGGAGAATGGCGATGCAGGGCTCGTGTTCCCCATTATTATGAACTTTACCGGGACCGGGTAATCTTTCTTTACGGGGACCGCGCAGGATGAGACGAGCGCCGGTAAAATGATTATAGCGGCGATTATTATATTGTGCGCTGATTGTTTTTTTCTCATTGTGTGAAACAGAAACCCGTATCGGTTTATCTTGTCAATTATATTTATCTTCTTTGTCATTGCTGGACGTGGCAATCTCTCTATATCGTTTTATGAACCAGCGGTTTTTTAAGAACCGATGATAATCTATAACTCTTTTGTGAGATTGCTTCGCTTCGCTCGCAATGACAATATAAGTGAATTATCACTAAAATCGATCACTTCACCGTCAGGGCATTTTGATCCAGGGTGTTGAGCCACTCCAGGGTTTCCGCCATCCCCCGGGGGTAGGGGACCTTCGGTTTCCAGCCGAGTTCCCTCTCGGCCTTTTCGATTGAATAGCGGAACCGGGACCCCAGGTTCTTGACTATGTAGGTGGTGAGGAGGGGGCGGGTCTTCTTACCGAAGAGTCGCCATACAGACTCCATCAGCCAGGCCGCCCCAAAGGCGACCGGGTAGGGAAGGTACGTCTCCCGGTGTGGGACCCCCAGTGATTCGGCAATCTCACGGCAGAAATCCTGAAGGGTGACCGGTTCCCCGTCGTGGATCAGGTAGCCGTTCCCCGGGGCCTTTTCGTGTTCGCTCAGTACCATGAGGAGGTCCACCACGTTTTTCACGAAAGCCGGCCACACGATGACGTTTTTTCGCCAGTAGATCATATCTTTCTTTAAGATGGCGTCGGCCAGGTCCGGGACGAAGCTGCGGTCCCCGGGGCCGTAGACCCAGCACGGATAAACCATGGCCACCGGCAGGCCCTCGTCCCGGTGGTACCGCCAGAGTATTTTCTCAGCCTCTATCTTGTGATCAGGGTAAGGCTCGTTCCATTTTCTCAGGGGAAAGGTCTCGTCAATGACAGCTGATTCGTCCATGCCGAAGACGTCGTTGGTGCTGATGTCCACCAGGCGGGACACCCCGGCGCCAAGGGCCGCCCGGCACACGTTCTCGGCCCCCCCGACGGTCACCTCACGGTAGAGTTTCTTCGGCCCCCAGTCCGATACCAGGGCCGCGCAGTGGAAGATGATATCGCGCCCCCGGGCCGTTTCCGCGACCCGTTCCCGGTCACGGATGTCCCCGTGCATGATTTCCACGTCCAGGGGGTCGAGTTTCCCCTGGTCCGGATCATCAGGCAGCACCAGGGCCCGCACCCGGTTCCCCCGGTTAAGGTTCTCCTTAACGAGATGGCTGCCGATAAAGCCGGTGGCCCCGGTTATCAATACTTTTTTCATTATCTCCTCCTGTATATATCGATTATAACCTGCCAGCCGTTAAAATCAAGGTTTTTTTCAGAGGGCCACGGCCCGGTTCGGCCCTTCCCGGCCGGGTGATCCTCCGAATTGGCAACGTAGAGCCAGGAATTGTGCAGGATCGTATAAATGAAGATAAAGAGGAGAATGAGGGAGACGATCTTCTTTGAGATGATAAAGCTGGTCTGGTCCCCGGTGTCAACGGTGAAGCGGTGCTGCTGGATGCTCCGGTAATAAAAGAAGAGACCGATGAAGATAAAGAGCGCCCGGACCCGTCCGAGATGAAGGGACGTACCGGGTGGGAAACGTCGCTCCCGGGTAGGGGCATAATCCTTGACATATAGGCGTTAATCTGGTTTGGTTTAAATGGTCGTGCGCACTACCGGGTCCGGTTTCCCGGGAGCAACCATGGGGTGGGAACAACGTATGAAATCTGTGTACAGTAATTTCCTCAGTGCTTACGGGGAGAGGGGTATCGTTATACGCCTTAAGGTCAGGTTTCTCCTGAACCTGCTCATCGGCATGATCATCCTGATGGTCTTTGTCATTGTCTATACGGCGCTTCTTCATCTTAGAAATCCGATATACAATTACTCGATTAACTATACGATTCTTATCCCGGAAATACTGGTTTTACCTGTTCTTTTCGTGGCCCTCTATCTCCTGAAAACAGGCCGCTTCTCCATGGCGGGCCACCCGGTGATGATACTGGCGATGGCACTATTCTGGCTGGTCATGTTCAGCGACCGGGCCGCCATCGTGTCCCGCCTGGACACGATTTCCATCATGCTGGCCGTCATGGCCATGACGCCCCTGGTGGTGGAACGCAGAAAACTGGTTATTCTGGTTTACGCGGCGGTCAACCTGGCGGTATTATACGTATTCGCCTTTTACTTCCGGGCAGACTGGGACCTGCCGGTGAACTCCTTTGTCGACTATCTCCTGGACAATACCGTCGCCCTCATCGTGATAACTATTGTCGCTTACAACATGTTTTCCATTAACCAGAAATCACTGGACAGGATGGAAGAGGAACTGGCCGACAGGGCCAGGGCCGAGGAGGAGCTCCGGGCTTCCAATTCGGTGCTCAATTCCCTGATGGAGAACTCGAGCGATTATATTCTCGTGAGCGACGAGAATGCTTTGCCGGTGGCTTTTAACCGGGCCTACGGGGAGCTGTTTTCTTCCATGCTCGGGTTTAAAATGCGGCCCGGCATCCAGCCCCATAAGCACATAGGTGACCCGGAAATTACCGCCTACTGGGACGGCCTTCACCGGCGGGTTCTGTCCGGAGAAACGTTCCGTGAAACCGTGACCCACGTGTTTCCCGACGGGGTCAAGCGTTACATCAATGTTTCTTTCAATCCGATAGAACGGGACGGTCTGGTGACCGGCTTTACCGAGATATCCCGGGACATCACCGATATCATGGAGGCGGAAGAGCAGCTGAAAACGGCCCTTGTCGAGAAGGAGACCCTCCTCAGGGAGCTCCACCACCGGACCAGGAACAACATGCAGGTAATCAGCTCCTTCATAGCCCTTCAGGAATCGTACCAGGACGACGACCGGTTTTCAGAAATTTTTCGCGGCATCAATCTAAGAATACAGTCCATCGCCATGGTCCACCAGAAGCTCTACAGCTCCCGGAGCCTCTCCCGGATTAACATCCAGGAGTACATACGCGACCTTATCGGTCTCGTCATGGAGGGTTACGGGGCCGCGGGGAACGGCATCACCCCGGTAGCCGACATAGCGAATGAAACGGTTTCCATAGACGTGGCTGTGCCCTGCGGGCTCGTCCTGAACGAACTCCTCACCAATTCCCTGAAGTACGCCTTCCCCGGAAATTTCGGCGGTACCATTCATGTCACGTTCAGGAAGGATAACGACAGCAGGTACCGGATCGATTACCGGGACAGCGGAATCGGCCTTCCCCCCGGGACCAGCGTCATGGACATCAGGAAACTCGGCATATCCATCATTATTAATATCGTGACGCACCAGCTCAGGGGCACGATCGATTTTTTCGGGGATGACGGTTTCGCCTGCGCCATCGAGTTCGATCCTGAAAATTTCAGGGACAGGATATGAACGATAACAACGACGCTTCCATACTTATCGCAGAGGACGAGGCAATAACAGCCATGCACTTCGAGATGGAGCTGAAATTGCTCGGCTGCAGGAATTTTATTCTGGCCTCAGACAGCGACTCGGCGGTCCGCCTCGCCCTGGAACGGCGCCCCCGGCTCATACTTATGGACGTGAACCTCCCCGGGAAAATGGACGGGATCGAAGCGGCCAGGGAAATCCTCGGCTGTTATGAAGCAAAAATAGTTTTCATCACCGGCTATGAGAGCGAAGACATCAGGGTGAGGGCCATGGCCGCGGGCCCGGCGGGATTTTACATTAAGCCCCTGTCCCCGTCGAAAATAAAGGCAATCCTTGAATTAATTGGTGACAATACAACTGACTTTTGACAAAACCGGGACGATTATTACAATCGGTTTAACAGGTTCTTATCGAACATGTCGACAGGGGGACAAAATGCGTTTCGCAGTTGCCAGCCTCATCATTCTTTTCATCACCGCCGGGGGACCGGTTTACGCCGTCGGATTCGGGGGATACTTTTCCGCCGGCGGGGGCTCCACCTACTGGAACACCGGCGGGTACGACAACCGGTCGAGGGACACCTGCATCGGGGGCGGGGTTTTTTTTGACACGGCCATCGCCCTGGACAGGCTCTTCAATTACCGTGTTTCCCTCAGTATGGACAGCGTGACCGGCAAGTACACCGAGGGTGATCTGACCGTTACCGAAAAAGGCAACATCCGGGGGAGCCTGGTGAATACCTTTGGTTTCGGGTTCTATCGAACGAGCCGGCTTCGTATCTGGGCAGGCCCCCAGGTCGGGTTCCATATCCGGTACCGGGAGGCAAGTTCCCTCCGGGACGCGGCCCTTCTCTACTATTACGGTTTCTATAACCCCTACTATACGTATACTGCCGGATTCAGCGGCGGTAGTGAAAACCAGTATTCCGGGGTCGTTGACTTCGGACTGGCCCTGGGGGGAAATTTCCATATTACCGACAACCTCTCGTTCCTGCTGACCGGGGGGGCCCGGTACGCGGTCCATTTCGCCATAAAAAACATCCAGGGCGACACCACGGGACAGGGGTACGAGGGATTCGTCAACATCGGGTTCACCTTTAATCTCCGGGACACCTACCACACCCGTATCAGTGACGGGGTGAGGAGAATGAAGATACGGGGTGAGGACCTCGGCGAAGACGAGGATAAAATCAGCGAATGAGCCCCCTGGTTACGCCAGGGCGTTGAATCTCCCGCCCTTTTTTTCGACGAAAAACTGCCTGTTTTCTTCCTTGATACTTTCTAGCTGGGTTTGCTGTTCCCTTTCCACGGATGTCTGCTCCCTGACGTGATTCTGGAAACGGTTTTGTATGCCCTCGCTCGCGAAAACATTCTTCGGCATTGCGTTCGGGTTGTTGATGTTTTCGTTGCCGATGCTGTCAACTGCCATAAATACCTCCCTTTATTGCCGGCACTGCGTTATAGTGTTACTTTAATAGTATATGCCCGGCGTGATTTTTTCAAGAAAAAAACCGGGGATGATTTTTTTATGCACCCTGAATTGATTGATATGGAGCCATTTTGTATTATTAATATACAGCCATGAAATCTTTCTGCCATAAATTAATTGTTGACGCTGCGGACCTCCCTGTTGATAACCTGAGATACCGGTTTCCGGGAGGGAACGAACGCCCGGGCGTCAGGCAAAAAGATTGATATAAAACGCAATACATATGGGAGGAAATCGTAATGGGTCTGGCAGGAATAATACTCTTTATCGCGGCCGTGGCAATCGCGCTGTTTATCATCGTGGATACGTATCTCGG
>CAZEPS010000045.1:0-13566 GCA_964514165.1 uncultured Leptospirales bacterium | reverse complement strand
GCACCCCGCCGAAGCCTAAAACCCTTATCGCGGCATTTGTCGTTACGATAATTGGCATTACACTTATTATATGGGACGCGAACCTGGAACCCCGGGTGTCACGGGTTGAGCTGACAACCGAGGACATTGAGATTATTGAAGACATGGGGAAAGATGAAACACAGCAGGTGAAAAAACCGGTGCGGATAATCGTCACCAGGGACGTCTACCCCTGGTATTCACTGTTCAATAAGGATCGCATCAGGATGAAGGCAATGGAGGAAAGTGGCTCCGCGGATGAGGGTGATGATACCGGGGATGAAGATAACGATATGAAGTGACATTTTACAATTTTATTATTATTACTATTATATCACAGTCCGCGGCGCATTGAATTATCCAGCATCGGCGGGCTGTTCGTTTTTTTATAAATAATTATCACTGCTGATACTGCAGCACACAGAAAGAAGTGTAAATGGAACTGGAGGAGCGAGGTGAAACTTAACCCTGTATCCGGTTTTAAGAATTTGCGATTTCCACAGATCAATATACCCTATCCCGTAGACCTCACCAGGTTGAGGGACATCAAGGCGGCCAAGTATGTCTATTCCGCGTACAAGTACAGCGTGTTTTCCCCCCTTTTCGGCCTTGGCACATCAATTCTGGCATTGATTTCTATTCCCCTCTCCTTTGTGGTCAGCGAAAAGACCATACAACCCGGCGGGGTGATCTGGGCACGGTACTACAGACTCATAACCCCCATGTTCGTCAGGACACGGGGAACAGAACATATACGGTCCGGCCAGTCCTGCATAGTGGTGGCCAATCACCAGAGCCGGTATGACATCTTCGTCATGTACGGCTGGCTCCCGGTAAATTGCCGCCGGGTCATGAAAATTGAACTGAGGAAGGTGCCGATAATCGGTTGCTTCTGCGAGAGGGCGGGCCACGTGTTCATTGACCGGTCCAACCCGGAGGCGGCCGTGGAGTCCATAAGCCGGGCGAAAGTTCGTATCACGGACGGCATATCGATACTCTTTTTCCCGGCACCGCCCGGATGATAGTCCATGAACCGATCGAGATCGACGGTTATTCCGAAGAAAATATTTATGCACTTATGGGAAGGGTTCGCGATATAATTAAAAAGGGGATCGAAGGGACGGCCGCGTGATCCCCTGGCCGGAAAATCGTTAAAGTATCCCGCGGTTCTTATAGATACTCATAACAGGGGGAGAAGAAATGATCATGATAAAACGAACAGTAACTATAGCCATGGCGCTGCTCCTCGGGGCCGCGATTTCGTGCTCCAGTTCTCAGCGGAAAAAGGCTGAAGAGAAGGCGATCGAGACGGCCCGGGAAGTAACGGTGGTCGATGAGCCGAAACCGGTCGAGATTACCGGCAGGTACAATATTGTCGGAAAGACCGGCGACAGGGTTTCCTACCGCGGCACCCTCGTGGTGACAAAGGCCGGTGATGAAAATTATACCCTGAAGATGATAATCGGCAGGGCCGTCTACATGGGCAAAGGGAAGCGGAGCGGTGACAACCTGACCGTTACCTGGAAAAGCGGGGTCTGGGAATACCGGATAGACAACGATACCGGGGTGATTACCGGCAGCAGGGAAAACAGAACCGAGACATACAGACCCCAGGTCCCGCCCGGCAGGGCCGAACCGAAACAGCCCGCTCAACCTGCGGAAGAAGCAGGATAATAAACAGCAGGTCCCATTCCGGGGGTCTTCTAAAAACTGGTTTTTAGAAGACCCCGGGGCGCGTGGTTTACCGTTGAGAGTCTCCGAAGCCCTGCTACTGGATGATTTCAATCTCGGATATGCAGGTGTCCGCCCACCGGCTGCCCTCGTAAACGTCCCGGATCTCGATGACCCCGATATAGCCGTGCCTGCTTTTTCTCCGCACGCCGACCGTGAACTTCTGCATTGTCCTCTCATCCTGGAAGGTGAGATCCAGCTCTTTCACCAGGGGGCCCCTGGTATATGAACGGCAGTCCCCGCCGGAGCATTCGGCCCGGTAGATGAAAAGTTTCGCCTTTTTTAACCGGTTGTTCATCAGGTAATGGCGGTCTGTTTTCCCGTAGCCGGGAAGGAGGGCGATCCTCTTTATTTTTCCCGTTACGCGGAAGGAGAGGGTCTCACCCTCCCCGTTGTCCCTGCGTCCCTCGACCCAGGCGGTTTCCAAATCGTTGTCAAATGCCCGTTCCGGGATGAACCTGCCCGGGTCGCCCCGGAGTCTGAGATAGCTTGAAGCGGAGACCTTTTTTGTTTCCGGGGCGGGCTCATCCTGGAACGTCACCTCCGGTTTCTCGCTGGGTTTTTCAACCGACTGGAGAAAGCGCGCGGTGGTCATCTTTCCGGTTTCCATTGCGACAACTACCGGTTTTATATTGTCAGAGTTTTCCATGCCGGTTTTCGCGCCGTGGGCAACCAGGAGTTTCACCATGGTGAGATCGCCGTTCCCTGACGCGATATGCAGGGGGGTATTGCCGCCCCGCTCTTCCATGGATGCCGCGTTCGGATCAGCCCCGGCCTCGAGAAGAAGCCGCGCTATAACGTGATTATTTTTCCGCACCGCGATATGAAGGGGCGTGACCCCGAAAGAAGACCGGCGCGAAACCGGGGCGCCCATTTTCATGTAGAGTCCGGCCAGATCATCACCCCCGTACTGGACCGCCTTGTGGAGGGGGGCCAGCCCGTTGTTGTCCGGCTGGTTGAGATCCGCGCCCGCAGTCAGGAGGATTTCAGCGGCTTTCACCTGGTTCTTCTTCGAAACGAGATGGAGGGGGGCCTCGCCGTAGATGTTCCTGTCGTTAACACCGGCCCCGTTTTCAACCAGCATCTTAATGATTTTTATATTTCCCTCGATAACCGCGATGTGGAGGGGGGTGTTCCCGTCTTCGGTGGCCATGTCGAGGCGGGCCCCCTTTGTAATCAGGAGTGCGACGACCGCTTCGTTGTTCATCTCCACCGCCTCATGGATTGGGGCCCACCCGGCATGGTCCCGGGCGTTGACGCCGGCTCCCTTCTCTATCAGGAGTTCCACGAGATCCGCTCCAACCCTGCCGGCTGCCCGGTGGAGGGGGGTTGATCCTGAGTTGTCCGAAACCTTTATGCCGGCCCCGTTTTCGATGAGGAGCCCCGCGATCAGGTTGTTGCCGTAGCTCAGGGCCTCCATGAGGGGGGTCTGGCCCTGACGGTCTTGTATATTTATTGAGGCGTTGTTCTCGATGAGGAGCCGGGCCACCTCCTTCTTGTTGTCCAGGCCGTAGTATTTCGCCAGGTAGAGCGAGTGAAAGAGGGGGGTCTTCCCCTCGCTGTCCCGGGCGTTCACTTCGGCGCCCTGTTCTATCAGCTCCGTTGCCGTTTTCACGTTCCCGCTGTACGCGGCCCGGTGAAGCTGCGTTGAGGCAGTGAGTGTGGCCGCCGCGGCAAGTGCCAGGGGTATGACCGATAACAATCTGTATTTCATACTCGTTTTCCGTGTGCTGTCATGGCGTTTCCCTGTTATTATCATCGGAATATCAGCCCGGTCAGGATATTCTTTTCCCGGCAGGAGCAAAATACTCCAGAGCCGGGGCGAAACGGGACGATACTGTAAACAGACCGGTGTATATTGAATGAATATCTGATGATAAAAAACTTTTGTATACTACTCATCGCCGTCACCATCTCGGGATGCGCCGCCCACAGCCCGTCCCGGCCATGGTCAGGGCCTGACAGGGGTGACCTGGGAATATTCGACAGCAGGGATACGGAGCGGGAGGTGCTCGACTGGCACCGGAAAGAGCATTCCCGGTGGGGCGAGGAGCGGAAGGCCAGGCAGGCAAAGCGGACCAGGTACCACAACACCGTGGTGATGCAGCGTTCCGGGAGCAAGCGGCTCTACGATCACAATATCTTTCTCAGGCATATCTTCCTCGGCGCGGTACTTCACAAAAGGGAGGGGGACCTGGGGAAAATATTCGACAAGGCCCTGTTCGTCGATATCGGGAGCGGTATCCTCTACGGGGCAGGGGCCCCGACAGTGCGGGACATCTTCGAGGACGACTCCGTCTGGACCAATCTCAGCTATATCATCGCCACGGACATTAATGGGCCTGACAGCAGGTACGTGGACATTTACCGCCTCACCAGGGGGAACCTTCCTTTTCCGGTGAAGCAGATTTCAATGAAGCTGATTTACCGGCGCCAGTTCCGTGAACTGACCGGAGAATACCTCGGCAGGGACCGGGGAATTATCTTTCGTTCGGCCAATTCCGGCCCTGACATCTACTATCCACCCGATATCATGGAAGATCATTTCAGGGCAATGGCCGGTGCCTGCGAGGACCGGCCGGTGCTTTATTTCTTCAGCAAGTTCATCCTCTTTAAGGCAAAGAACGAGGTTTACTTCCAGAAAATCGGCGAGATAGATTCCCGGGTCGGTATGAACCACTACTACCGTAAGTGGGAATACATCGACTGGTCACGGCGTACCCTGGACCAGGTACTTTTGCCTGAACCGGAATATATAGAAATACGTAAGATGTAAACCGGGCCGGGTGTCCCCTAAAGCTTACCTTCTCTCTCCAGTTTTCGGATGTCAGCCGGGGTGATCAACTCCCTCCCGAGGATTTTTCTCGCCTTCTGTATCTTTCTGATGAGTTCCTGGTCGGTTACCTCTTTGCCGCGGCCGGTTTCCAGGGCCTTTTCAGGTGACATCGGTATGGTAAGGAGGAGTTCCGCCTGGACCGGCGTGCCGTCGCCGATAAGGCCGTTCATGGTGACCTTCATGTTGCACGTACCGGGAGAGAAATCCTTCTTGCTCAGGACCATGACGTCGGGCGTTATGCCGTTCGGGGGCAGGACGGTCCTGGTGACAAGGCTTCCGGCGTTGAAGCTGACAATCGACCCCTGTTCTTCCCGCGCGCAGGGTGTTGTTTCGATATCGGTGTTCTGGAAGGTTACCTGCTGGTCGTAAATGTTCTTTATGGACATTTCCACTTTGTAGGCCTCCGGTGTCTCGGTCGGGAACCGGTTGTATACGACCGGAAGGATCGCCCGTCCCATCCTGTTCGAAATCCAGTGGATGTTCGGGAAGGTTACCGTGTCCCTCCCGGTGGCGACGCGTCCCGCCTCGTCTGTCACCTTAACCTTGACGAGGAAGGTGGTGGTGAAGCTCTTCTGGTTTCGGTCGCCGTAGTTGTGCGTCACGTACTTAATGTTCGTTTTCGCGGTTTTTCCGTCACCGAAGTCCCATTCGTACAGGCATTTTCCCTCGAGCCCCCGGAGCTCAAGGACTTCAATTTCAGCCTCCTCGGGCCGGTTGTTGCTCAGTGAGGCCCGGACTATGGCGATCGGCTTGCCCGGGCATTCGCTTACCGTTACTGACGTGGTGCCGTGGTCAACCTGGTTCCGGGCGTTCTTAACGAAGACGTGGATCTCCTTGCGCCCGGCCCTCATGTACCGCATAACCGCGGGATTATCGCTCTTGGTCCCGATACGGTAGGTCAGTTCGGAATTGGGGCCTTCGGTATTGTTCGCGACGACTTTGACCGTAAAGTCTTCACCGGCGCATACCGTCTGCTTCTCAACGATGATCTCCTTTATCATCCTGGTCTTTTTGATCTCGTAGGTGTTTTCACGGTCCAGAAGGTTCCAGTCAATGCCCGGGGTTGAATCGACCATTGCCGTGTTCTCCCGGGGATTGTCGTCTCCCAGGGCGGGTTTGTCCTTTTTATCATTCCTGGTAACCAGGTGCATGACTACTGCGAGAATGACTATTGCGACAACAGCGATAAGTATTCTTTTCGGGGTGAACATGGCTGCTCCTCTGTAGATGGTTTAATTGTCTGTATCTTGATTTTCGCTAACGGGGATATGGAGTATTCAACTGGATGCGCTGATTTATGTAAATAAAAAAATACTGTTTTACAGCCCTTCTTTTTTAGATTCGTGTCTTGTATAGTTCATCATTGAATTCGATGCGGCAGGTTACTCCCCGGTCGGTGTCGAAGACCGCTGTGCCCTCAAGCTGGTATTCGCACAGGGTGAAGATGTTCTGCAGGCCAAGGCGGCCGTGTTTCCTCGGGTCGAAACCGGCAGGCATTCCCGCGCCGTTGTCCGCAACTGTAAGAGTGATGTTCCCGTTCGGGGCGCGGCACAGGGTAATGGCGATTTCGCCGTCCCTGTCGTTTGGGAAGGCGTGTTTCAGGGCGTTGCTTAAGAGTTCGTTCAGAACGAGGCCGCAGGGGACCGCGGCATCCAGGGAGACCTGCAACTCCGTGAGATCCATCACCAGGGCGATCCTGCCCTCTGAAATATTGTAGCACGCCATGAGGAAGCTGGCCAGGTCCTCGATATATTCCCTGAGGTTTATGCGTGAGAGGTCCCGGGCCTCGTAGAGCTTCTGGTGCACCAGCGACATGGCGTGTATCCGCTGCTTGGTCTCCGCTAAGACCGCGGTGATATTGTCGTCGCAGAAGTAATCGCTCTGGAGGTCGAGGAGGGCGTTGATCACCTGCATGTTGTTCTTGGTGCGGTGGTAGAGCTCCCTGAGGAGGGTCTCCTTTTCGGCAAGGGCCCGCTCGCTCTCCCGGGCAGCCTCCTCCCGCTCGGTGATGTCAACAGTTATTATCTGGACACCGGTTACTTCGCCGTCTGGTCCGGTGACCCGGGTCAGCCTGGATTTCATGCACCGCTCCCCGACGGGAAGGATTACGTGGTCCTCATAGATCAGGGTATCATCCGTATCCAGGGACTGGTTGATTCTTTCCAGGTACACCTCTCCCTGTTCACCGGGGAATAAATCCGTTATGTGTATGCCTTCAAAATCTTCGTGTACACCACCCAGGTTCTCGACCGCCTGGGGATTCAATCTGATTATGCGGCCCCCGTTGTCAAAGTAGATGATGCCCAGTGGTGACGACTGGAACAGCATCTTGTACTTCCGCTCGCTCTCCCGGGCAGCCTCCTCCCGCTCTTGACTGATGCGTTCCTTCCGTTCTTCGAAATGGGTAATGACCATCCGAATCGAGGCGATGAGCACGTGCTCCCCCTGCTCCTTGACCACGTAGCCGCAGGACATGATGTCCTCGGTCTTTTTCACGGTCTCGGGATCGGTATGGCCGGTGAGGAATATGAGGGGAAGATAGTGATTGTCAAGGATCTGCTTCGCGGTCTCGGCGCCGTCCATTCCCCTGCCCAGATCAATGTCCATGAGGACCAGGTCGATCTCACGGTTAGAGTCGACAAGTTCCAGGGCCCTGGGCCCGTTCTTCGCGATGATTACATCGTAGCCGTGATTTTCCAGGACCTGCTTTTGCGCCAGGGCGGTGATGGCCTGGTCTTCGACCAGGAGTATGGATTTCCTGTTAATCAGGTTCACCGGCGTATCCTCAAGTAGTGTTGCAGCCATTGCAGGGGCCTGTAGCAGGATTCATGACAAGTATTCTATGCTTTAAAACCGTATATTTTTGAAATTTGCACTACTTTAAAAAATATTGTTATAATGGCAATACATTTATTGAATGTTGTATGGTTTTTAATTGATTTTTTTTGCGACCCGTGGAATTACAGGTATAAGAAACATAGATATGAATAACAATAGTGTTAAAAAAATATTCGCGCTTATTCTTATCGCACTCTTAAGCGGTTTTCTCTACTGTTCAGAGGGGGATGACCGGCTCAGGCCGGTGAGCGCCGGGGAGATGGTATGGTTCGACAACCTGTACCGGTATGCCGCGAAATTCCGCGTCGATGACGCCGATGTAATCTTACGGTCACTGAACCGGGGAGGGTACCCGGCGGTGGCACTCCCCGCGCACCTCAGGCAGGACCGGAATCCCTGCATCCTGTTCATCTCGGTCCGTGACGAGGGATCACCCCTCCGGGTGTATACCGGGAGCGGCGCCGGTTTCTCAGCGGCCCTCGATGATTGCGCGAAAAAAATTGATCATGCATTGGTCAGGGGGCCCGGCACGCTGATGCGGCTCGACCTGGTGCGGCGGGTGTTTCCCCCGGTAACGGTAAAAGACGGGAAGTCTGTCGACAAACGCTATTTCCACCGTACCACCATGGGGATGGCCCTTTCCCGGGAAACGGGCATTGCCCTTCTGCCGGGGGAGGTTAACGGCAGGGGGATAATCGATTCCGAGGGGACATTCCATGCTCAAAATCTGGGGGAACATCTCATGCAAATGGGAAAAAACACCGATAACAATCGGTATATTTCCCTGGAAAAGGCGCGGATCCGCCCTTTTGTAACCGAAACATTCTTTTTTAATAGAAGCAGGACCGAGCGGCTGTACCGGGACCACCGGGCCCACTGGAAGATCTCCCGGCGCAGTATACATGCTTCAGCGGTCTTTGCCGGCGATTACCTGGTGAATTCCACCCGGGATGACGGATCATTCGACTATATCTATGACGCCGTGACCGGGGAGGTGTCCGATGATTACAACATAATCCGCCACGCGGGAACCGTTTTTTCCATGCTGGACCTCTATACCATTACGAAAAAATCTGATCTGCTTGAAGCAGCGGGACGGGCGGTGCGGTATCTTGATTCGCAGATTATTCCCTTTAAAAATGACAATGACAGGCTCTGCATATGCCACAAGGGACTGGTGCATCTGGGGGGGCCGGCCCTGGCCGCGCTTGCCATGGAACGGTATTACAGCATAACAGGTGATAAGTATTATCTCGAACGGATGCGGAAGCTGGCCCGGTATATCGTCCACGAGCAGCTGGAAAGCGGCAGGTTTGTCCACGCCCGGTGGTGCCCGACGTTCTGGAGAATTATTTACCGATCCCCCTATTATTCCGGCGAAGCGATCCTCGCCCTTATTGCCATCTATGAGGCGGACGGCAATGTGGAATGGCTGAACGCCGCTGAAAAGGGGGCCCTCTACCTCATCAGGGAGCGTGACGCGGGCAAAGATATCGAAGAACTGGACGCTGATCACTGGCTGCTCATGGCCCTGGACAAGCTTCACCGCCACAGGGAAAATATACTGTTCATCAATCACGCCATGAAACTGGCGAACGGCATTGTTATCTCACAGAAACGGGACGTATCTGTTCCTGATATCATGGGAAGCTATTACACCCCCCCCGGTTCCACGCCGACAGCGACCCGCTCAGAGGGGCTCGTTGCTGCGTACCGGCTGATCCGGGACAGGGGCGGATCGGTACTGGACCAAAAGAAATACGAGAGTGTCCTGAAACAGCTCCTGGAGACCATACACCTGAATGTCCACTTCCAGTTGAACTGCCAGTATGACAATGCGAACACCTTTTTCCTGGAGAACCCGTCCCGCCCTGAAGGGGGGTTCCGGGGCGGTCTGGCGGACAACACGATCCGTATCGATTATGTGCAGCACAATCTCTCTTCCCTGGCGGGACTCTACCATCTTCTCAGAGACAAACCGGCAGCCCTCATTGACCATGAAATGCTGTCATACCGGCTCCTGAGATCAGTGTGGAAGGGATATAACTAGAAATTATTATCGTTGATTTTTATCTGTTTTGATTATTAATCAGGTCTGAAGTTGTCCTGAATCACCGGGGTTGCTGTGTCACCCGGTAAAGGTAATAAACATAGAAATACGATATATTTTGAGGCCCCGGTGAAAATTCTCAATGAACGCAACATCCTTGTTTTCGGCGTCATACTGATAGCCCTTTCGATTATCCATGTCTCGTTCATTGTCGCCATACAGATAGATGATCCCTACCGGCAGGGGAGGCGCATCGGGAAATGCAGGCCGATTAACGTAAACTGCGAAAAGATCCTCGCCGCGTCACAGGTGGAGCGGGCTATCGCACTGAGCTCCCGGTATCTCATCATGAACCAGAGGGAAGCGGGAAATTTTATCCATGAGTATAACTGGATGGGACGATATGCTTATGAAACCGATGATCCTGTGCGGCAGGCTGACGCCCTCTGGGGCCTGTCCCTGGCGTACCAGTTTACCGGCGACCTGAAAATTGCAGCATCAATTCATCGCGGCCTGACATTTTTCCGTGAAATCAGCGTTGTTTCCGATGATGGCAGGCGCTGGATACAGTATCCGGGTGAAACGAGGGGATCAACTGGTACTGTCGCCCTTGTCAGCCTTGCCATCATTGACCTGCTCAGGGTCCCGGGGGGCCTTGCCCCCGGTCAGCGAATGGTTCTCGACAGGGAACTGACCGGGTATCTCATGCTGCTTTTTTCCGCCATGACTGAAAAGGGGCAGTTCCATAAATACTACGATCTCAAGACCGGAGACCCCTACGGCGGACCGAGTCCCTACGCTGATGGAGAGGTCATGCTTGCCATGATTAAAGCGGCGAAGTACCTGGGGCGGGAAAACCTGGTCCCGGTAATCAGGAAGGCCGCGGTATCAACCTATAATGAAAATGTCGGAAAGGCCCTGAAAAGGAATCCGGATTCCACGAAAACGATCCAGTATTTTCAATGGGCGGCACTCTCCTACTATGAAATGGCAACCTCAGACTGGACCGGCATGGAACGATACGGTGATATCGCAATCAAACTCTCTGACTGGATGATTAACACCCACTGCACCCTTGAGCGCAGGAACAGTAACGCCTATGCCCTGGTCGGGATTGCCCACGCCTGTGAACTCGCCAGGATACGGGGGGACGTTGAGCACATGAAAAAGTTTGTATGTGTCATCGATTTCGGTATCATGCGTCTCATATCATGGCAGATTGGCGGCCATGTGCAGGATCGGTTTCTCCTTGATAACAGGACTGATGATATTAAAGCCCTTGGGGGCGCGCTGCAAAAAGTCGGCGATGACTTTGTACGGATAGATATAACCAAGCAGTTCCTTCACGCCGCCATAGCTGCGAGGAAATTCTGCTACCGTCAATAATCGGATATCCGGCAGATACGAATATGGTACCGATTGTTATCGGTGCTAATGACAGTAAACAAACGGGGTCTCTATGTTAAAGTATCTTCTCAAAGATCATATCGACTATCCCCTGCTCGGAAATATCCTTAATTACGGATTCTACTACCCCATAATATTCATCGCAGCAGTGGTGGGAATCGTTCTGGCCTACCGCCGCCTCAGGAAATTCGATTATGATCCGAAGAGACTGAGATTGTATATTATAATCCTGGCAGTATCGCTTTATCCCTCCATTATTGCTGGTGCCAGGCTCTCCAATATGTTCTATTATCCCGTTCACATGTGGACCCCTGGTTTTTTCATGCAGCAGTTTATCTCTGGCAGATTTACCACATTTCACGGGGGGTTAATTTTTACCGCGATCCTTTTCGCGGTTATAACAATAGCAATGAAGTTCCGCTTCTGGGAGGTTTTCGATACCTTCTTTCTCTACATGCCCCTTGGGCACGCTATCGGCCGCGTGTCATGCCTCCTGGTGGGATGCTGCTGGGGCAAGGAACTTACCTGCTCACTGTTCGGCAGTGATTTAACTTTCAGGAACCCGGTCCCCTTTTACGCCATTATCCTCAACCTGCTGATATTCTGGTTTCTCCGGTGGGCCTACACGGCGGTTTACGAGAAAGGATACAGCCGCTACTCCGGTGTCGTTGTCGCCCTGTATCTGATTCTGTATGGCAATGCCCGCATATTCATGGAGACACTGAGAATTGAGCTTACCGTTGCCTGGGGTTTGACCCAGGCCCAGCTGGTCATGGCGGGCTTTATTATCCTCGGTGGGCTCATCTATTTTCAAAGGACCATGAAGCAGGGCGTAGAGAGCCACGAGACCGGCGAAAGCGGAATTGACAGGAAGAAGGCGTTTCAGTCGGCAATGCTTTTCACCATGTCGCTGTCTGTATTTTATCTAATCGGGTTTGTTGTCATTACAGGAAAATTCATAGAGTGGCCATTCCGGAAAATGTCTGGTCTTTCCGACAGCTTTTTTGCGATACTGGCCTATTCTCCCTTCCTGGCGTTTGCCCTGTCGTCACTCTACTGGCTGAAACGGGCCGGCCTTTCTATCACAGGACCGTTCAAATGGAAAAAAATTTCCTGGACGATTATTCCGGGTATTGCCGTCAGTGCGGGTTATGCTGTTTTTCTCCTGGGCAGGATCAGCTTTGGCGTCGATGGGGGAGCATTATGGGTTCCGATTATACTGCTGAGTATTATGAACGCCTTTGCCGAGGAGATAATGTTCAGGCTGGTTTTATACCGACTTCTGAAGGGGTACATGGCCAACGGGTTCGCGGCAAACCTTGTTCAGAGCGTATGTTATTCCCTTGTGCATCTTTTCATCGGGGGACCGGTTCTGGCCCTGCTGTCAATATGTTACGGCCTCATGATGGGTTTTATCATGGACAGAAACCAGAGCCTGGTTCCCGCACTTGTCTGCCACTTTATCATTGACCTCGGTGTTATAGGGTACCCGATCATTGGCATGTAGTTTTTCGTGAGAGGCGCGATGCACCTTTTATTCAGAAACCATGAAAATGCATACTCATGCATTTTCATGTTAGTAAAAAAAAAGCGGGGATGATTCCCCGCCTTTATGGTTTTTTATTACAGTATAATGCTGTATTAAAGCCCGCAGCCACCGGAATCGTCACCACCTGAATCATCACCGATATAATATCCATCTGTGTATTCAATGGGAGATACCTTGCCGTAATAGGAAGAAGCTTCTGTCTGTACACCGGGAGTATTGCCACCCGGATTAACATACGAGCTCAGGAGATTGTGGTCCGGAGCGTTAGCGTGAGCTGAACCGACTGAGCCAATATGGCTTCTCCAGTAATCTGATGTGTCATCAGATCTGTCGAAACCGAAGGTATTGACAACCTGGTTCGCAATGTCTTCCGCTACGTTGGGCGCGAAAATGGTTCCGCATCCGACCTGATCCTCAACCTCTTTTTTAAGAGATTCATAAAGGTTATACGAGCATGCCTCTATGAGATTCGGCGGAATTTCGGCGACATTCATTGTCTTGCCGGCAAAATGGTTTGCGTACCAGACCGTACCGGAGCAGTGGTTGCCCACACCCTTGACGAGGTAGTTCAGATACTGCATTTGAAACATGTCCATATAGGCGTTGACACGGTAGTAGCCTAACATGTAGGCCATCTTGTCCCCGGCAAGCTCAAGATTCGGCCGATAACTCGCCTCATTCGCGTCAGCCGGGGATGCGATAGCGCCGCCCGCCAGGGTAAATGAAAGCTTTCCGTCATCCCTGAAGAACGCAGTTTCCACATCTTCAGAGAGTATGCCGGGAAGCCCATTGCTGAGTCCGTCCGGATCGAGCATGTAGGGAATACCGCATCCGTCTTTAAGCTGCGGGATCTCATCGATATACATGGTATTGTGACGGATTGTATCGCCATCATCGATGAGCATTCCACAGTGTGAGAAGTAAACTCCCAGTATGGCCAGAAGGTCAGATATCATCTCTCCCGCTGAACCGGGGCTGAGAACGATATCACCCTTTTTGCCATTAATTTTTGCGGGTACCCAGACAGGTGCTGATATAGCTGATACTGTCAGTGTCATGACCGCAACTATTGCGAGAGTTTTGAGAACTTTTTTCATCAATTCCCCCTTTCACTTGTCAGCTCACTATGAGTGAGCG
>CAZEPS010000044.1:19960-21079 GCA_964514165.1 uncultured Leptospirales bacterium | reverse complement strand
GTCCCTGTGAGTGAACATTTCCGTGAAAACGGTACAGGCACAGCAACCGATAAAGGGCATTATGTAGCATACTCACCCTGTATCAGCAATCACTTTTTGCTGAGAGGGAACTGCAAGTTCTTAGAAAGAAAAGTGGTAAAAAATTCATTATTTCTTATTTCAATACTGGCGAGTCAAACAATACGATTTTTCCTTATCAAAGTCCTTGACGCATGGATGGTTCTATCCATGGTGCCGGCAGGATATGAACCAGTAACAGGGAAAGTCATCTACGCCCGCGGCGGGGACAGGCCCTGGCGGTGGACGGAAATAAAGCCATCACCCTACTCCCTGCTCTCAAAGACCTCCTTTGCCACATACATTCCGTTAAGTGCGGCCGGGAATCCGGCATAGACCGACATCTGGATGATGATCTCTTCGATTTCCTTTTTGCTCAGGCCAACATTGAGGCCGGCGTTGATGTGCACCTTCAGTTGCGGCGCCGCGTTCCCCAGGGCCACCAGGGCAGCGATGGTTGCTATCTCCCGGGCCCGCAGGTCCAGGCCTTCACGGTTATAGATATCCCCGAAGGGATACTCGATGGTGTATCGCGCCAGGTCAGGCGATATGTTTTTCAGGCTTTCAATGACCCGCTCGCCGGCCTCGCCGTCGATCTGTTTCAGGTTCTGCAGTCCGCGCGTGTACCTGTCTTCCATGTGCATCTCCTTTTTGGTTGTTTTCACCGCATGGTCGCCTGCTTCATGGTAGCATCGGATATTGAAAAAGACCATGCATATTACTGTTAGAATGATCTGTTTATTCATGGCTGTCGCTCCATTTTTTCTTGCCATTAATATAAACCATGGTTTAATGAACTGAAAACCGAAGAAGGGACTTTTTTATCCAACATATGGACAAAGTAATAAAATACGAATTCAACATGGATATGGAACAGGTACGGGCCTTCTGCGACTCAGGCATTCTGAGCAATTTCTCCACGCCCTTTCTGCATTACCATGACTGCCATCAGGTGCTCCTGATTAATTCAGGTGTGTCACTTTTCGAACAGGAGGATACGCGCCTGCCCCATTATGGCAACCAGGCCTTTTTTATCCCACGGGGCGCCGCTCACCGGACCCT
>CAZEPS010000044.1:0-19950 GCA_964514165.1 uncultured Leptospirales bacterium | reverse complement strand
CTGATTTTTAACGGGGATATCGAATATATGACACTGTACTTTCATCCCCGGGACGTCGAAGGCCTTCCTGCGGAAACCGTTCTCTACGAGATGTCTCCCCTGTCACGCGAGATACTCTTCCGGCTCTGCCGCGACAGCAACACCTTCGTGGGGGATAGTCTGATCGCCCGGCTCTATTCTGTTTTCCTGGCACTGCTCCGGGAAGAAGTGCAATGCCACAGCCACAGCCTGGTCCTTCCGGCTGCTCATAATGAAGATGTCGTAAAAATCGTTGAATATATCCATGACAATTTCCAGTCACCAGTCACCCTGGAGTCGCTACAATCGGTGGTCCCCTGTTCGGTGCGGCATATTTCACGGATATTCAGAAAGAGCATGAATATCTCCATTATGGGATACCTGCGCCTCTACCGTATGCTCAACGCCTCCATCCAGCTGTGTAATTCCGATCTTCCCGTTACGCGCATCGCCTATGACGTGGGATACAATTCACTGGCTTCCTTTTACCGGGACTTCAATATCGTGTTTAAGAGTCAGCCGAAGGCCTTACGGCGCAATTATGACTGATTATAGAACTGTCATTCATCAACAGGACAGAGTAATTTCCTTGACTCGCCCGCCTTTCAATTACTATATTTAAATCCAGGAGAGAACGATGCCTTTAGCTGAAAAAATGGATAAAAAATATTCCTACGCCGATTACCTCGTCTGGGATGACGAACGGCGATGGGAAATCATTAATGGCGCCCTTTATGACATGACACCGGCCCCCCTTGAGGAACACCAGGCCATTTCCGGCATCATCCATGGAGAGTTTTATATTTTCTTTAAAGATAAACCATGCAGGGTATATCACGCACCCTTTGACGTTCGTTTCGGTTTATCATCGGCCGAAGATTCCGAGATCAATACTGTCGTTCAGCCTGACATTTCAGTAATCTGTGATGAAAGAAAGCTCGATAAACGGGGAGCCATTGGTGCCCCTGATTTAATTGTAGAAATACTTTCTCCGTCAACATCCCACAAAGATCAGAGCATTAAATTTAACATCTATGAACAATACGGCGTAAAGGAATACTGGATAGTCGATCCGGGAAATAAATATATCCAGATTTTCATTCTGGAAAAGGGAAAATTCAGGGAAGATGGCCTCTTTGAAGAAAATTCAACAGCGGTTTCAAAGATTTTTAAGGGACTCAAAATTCCCCTGTCCCTGATCTTTAACAAAAAATAACTGACACTGAAAAACCTAGCCCGCCCGCAGCGCCTCCATTACGGCCCCTTCTGCATGGATGCGTGTCGTATTAAAAACCGGCACATTAACGTGCTCCTGCTCAATGAGCAGCGGTATTTCCGTGCATCCCAGGATGACGCCTTCGGCTCCCCGGGAAATCATTGTCTCGATGACCTCCAGAAAACGGTCACGCGATTTGTCGGTAAACCGGCCCGCCACCAGTTTATTGAATATCACGTCATGGATTATCTTCCGGTCCGCTTCGTCAGGAATGATTACCTGTAAGCAAATTTCGGGGCGGAATTTTAAGCACCTGTCCCTCTGAGTGAACATTTCCGTGAAAACGGTACAGGTACAGCAACCGATAAAGCGCATTATGTAGCATATTCACCTGTATCAGCAATCACTTTTTGCTGAGAGAGAACCGCAGATTTTTAAGAAAACAATCACTATTTGGTGAGAGGGAACCGCAGATTCCTAGAAAGACAAAGCCCCGCGGTTTCCCTATCGCGGGGTTTTGTATTATCCCTGTCATTGACTTTCAGCTACTGTATCATTGAGCCATCAATAAGTACAACCGACTTTTAGCAGGTTCCAATAAAAAGGATTGATATTTTCCCCCTGTTTTTTTAGTCTGTACCTATAGAGATTGCTCTATTCTCCGCAATTTCCGCTCTTTATCGTAAAACAGCGTTATTAACCAGACACGGCTGCAATTGATCGATATGCCCGTATCGATGAGGGGCGAACTAGCATCAAAAAAAAACAGGGGGAGACCATGAACATTTCACCGCAAATACTGAGTGATGCTGACAGCAAAAAAATTGAAGCGCTTCAGAATACCCACATTGAAAAAATCGTCGAGGAATACATCAACCTGTGCAAACCGGACAAGGTGACCGTCATAACCGACGATCCGAATGATATTAAGTATGTCCGGGAACTGGCCCTGAAGACCGGCGAGGAGAGAAAACTCGCCATGGAGGGGCACACTATCCACTTCGATGGTATCCACGACCAGGGAAGGGACAAGGACAACACCAAGGTCCTGGTCACCCCGGACATGAAGATGAGCGAAGTCATCGAAAAAAAGGACCGTGAAGAAGGGCTTGCTGACGTTATGAAGATTTTCGATGGCTCAATGAAGGGAAAAGAGGCCCTGGTCCGTTTCTTCTGCCTTGGGCCGATCAACTCCCGGTTTTCCATTTCCGCCCTTCAGATAACCGATTCGTCATACGTTGGCCACAGCGAGGATCTTCTCTACCGGACCGGGTACGAGCAGTTCAGAAACCTCAAGGGCTCCGACGATTTCTTTACGTTCGTTCATTCCGCCGGCGAACTCGACGGGAGGGGAAACAGCAAGAACATCGACAAGCGGCGCATATATATCGACGTACTGGACGACAAGGTATTGACGGTAAACAATCAGTACGCCGGAAACAGCGTGGGCCTGAAGAAGCTGGCCCTCCGCCTGGCAATCAACCGCGCCAACAAAGAAGACTGGCTCACGGAACACATGTTCATCATGGGGGTGCGCCCCGAAGGGAAAAACAGAACCACCTATTTCGCCGGGGCCTTCCCGAGCGCCTGCGGCAAGACCTCAACCGCCATGATACCGGGCCAGCTTATCCTGGGTGACGATATCGCCTACCTGAGAAAGGGTAGCGACAACCGGGCCTGGGCGGTCAACATCGAGCACGGGATCTTCGGCATCATCGAAGACGTTAACCCGGTGGACGACCCGGTCATCTACGAGGCCCTCACCACCCCGCGGGAACTGATATTTTCCAATGTCCTCATCAAAGACGGAAAACCATACTGGCTCGGCATGGGGCAGGACCTTCCCGATGAGGGGGAGAACTTCTCCGGAGAGTGGAAGATGGGAAAGAAGGACAACAGGGACAACGAAATACTCCCGGCCCACAAGAACGCCCGGTACACGATCCGCATGAGCGAACTCGAAAACGTGGACCCGAAACTCAACGACCCTGACGGTGTCCCCCTGGAGGGTATAATTTACGGCGGCCGCGACTCTGACACCTCCGTGCCGGTATACCAGAGCTTTGACTGGGCCCACGGGGTATTCATCGGGGCAACTATCGAGTCCGAAACAACCGCCGCCACCCTCGGCAAGGCCGGTGTGCGCAAGCTGAGCCCCATGGCGAACCTGGACTTTCTCGTGGTTCCCCTGGGGAAATACTTCCAGAACCACCTCGACTTCGGGAACAGCCTCTCAAACCAGCCCGATGTCTTCGCCACAAACTACTTCCTGAAAAAAGACGGCAAATTCATGAATGAGAAGGTTGATAAAAAGGTCTGGCTCTTATGGATGGAGGGCCGCATCAAGGGTGACTACGAGGCGCTTGAAACCCCTATCGGCCTGATACCGAAATACGACGATCTGAAAACCCTGTTCAGGCAGGTTTTCGGCAGGGAATATACCAGGGGTGAATACGACACCCAGTTCGCCGTCCGCACTGACAAGTTCCTCGAGAAGATGGAACGAATGGACGAATACTTCAAGAACGAGGAAGGTATGCCGAAGGAGTTCTGGGAATACCTGGAAAAAATCCGGAAGAGACTCACCGATGCACAAGAGAAGCACGGCAAAGAGATCATCCCACCGGGAGAATTTAAATAAAGCGGAACCATGAGGCGAGGAATTACCCTCGCCTCATCTGTTTGCGGCCATGAACCACAACCGCCTCTTCCTTGACAAAAATCTCCAGATTATCTTCGGCATAACCCTGATAGCGGTCATGGGGGTATCCTCCGTGGCGCCGGCCCTGCCGAAAATAGCCGCAAGCCTCAGCCTGTCAGAGGAGCAGGTGGTCCTCATCATCGTCGTTTTCACCATGCCGGGGATATTCCTCGCCCCGGTCCTCGGCATCATGGCTGACCGCCTGAACCGGAAGATCATCGTGGTTCCCTCTCTCCTCCTCTTCGGCATAGCGGGAACCCTCTGCGCTTTCACGAAAAGTTTCACGGCGCTGATTATTCTGAGGATATTCCAGGGTATCGGGGCCGCCACCCTCGGTTCCATGAACCTGACACTGATTGGCGACCTCTTTGACGGCAAAAGGAGGATCTCCGCCATGGGATACAATTCGGCGGTCCTCAGCGTCGGCACCCTCCTCTATCCTGCTGTCGGTGGGCTCCTTGGCAACCTGAACTGGAGCTATCCCTTCCTTCTCTCTTTTCTCGCCATCCCGGTCGGCCTCATGGTCCTCTTTTACCTGGAAAACCCGGTTCCTCAATCCAACGAAAACATCGGAAGGTACCTGAAAACGGCTCTGACCCTCCTTTTGAAAAGAGAGATTCTGACCCTCTATTTCGCCACCCTGGCAACATTTATCCTTCTCTACGCTGTTCTTATCGCCGGATTCCCTTTTCTCATGAGTTCCAGGTTTAACGCCACACCCGGCACCATAGGGATGGTCATATCCACCGCGTCAGTGGCAACGGTTCTCGGTTCTTACAATCTCGGAAAGATATCACGGTTCATAGCGACACGGCGGCTGATTGTTGCCGGATTCATGCTCTACGCCGTATCGATTTTCGCCACCCAGTTCATGAACAGCATTTACCTCGTGGTGATACCGGTGCTGGTATACGGGTTCGCCAACGGCATCAACATACCAAGCATACAGACCCGGCTCTCGTCAAGTGCCCCCATGGAATACCGTGGGGCATTCATGTCCCTTAACTCCATGGTTCTCCGGATCGGCCAGACCGCCGGCCCCCTTTTAGCAGGGATTGCCTTCACACGGTGGCAGGCAGGCGGGATCTTCTACTCATCTGCCGTCTTTGCCCTCGTTGCCGGGGGCATCATCGTCGTCATGCTCAGGAAGGAGCGAACGGCTCACTGAATATTCGATCGAGGAAATGGGCGACCTTCTCGGCAACCCGTTCCGCCTGTTCCCCGCGCACTATACCGTGTTTCTCGGCGAAGAGGGTCCACATCTCCTTGTCCCGGGAGCCCGGTTTTTCATAAATCTCCCGGGCGCTCGCCGGGTTCACGACCGGATCGTTGGAACCCTGGATTACCAGGGTGGGGATGGTTATTCGGTGAAGGTTTTCGGTGACCGTGTTCATCAGCCTGCCGAGTTCGCTGATGCCGTGAATCGGGATGCGGAGGTAGTTGATGTGGGGATTGTCCGGATTATTTTTGACGAAATCCATCCTGCCCCGGTCGAACTTGAACCTTTCGAGAAACCTGTTCCACACCTCCACCGTTGAGGAAAACCGGGTCTTTATGTCAACCAGCTTCAGGGGGGAGTTGATCGAAACCACCCCCTTGAACCTGCTCCCGCTGTTCGCCGCGTGAAGGAGGGAGAGGCACCCGCCGGTTGAAAACCCGGCGATGGCGATATCGGAAACGATGTTCTTCAGCACCACGTATCCCCTGCTGACGGAATCATACCACTCCTCCCAGTTCGTCCGGGCCAGGTCCTCAGGGGCGGTGCCGTGGCCCCTGAGCCTGACCCCGTATACGGCATACCCCTCCTTGTGGAGGTATTCCGCGAGAACCCGGATCTCCTCTGGAGCGGCCAGCATGCCGTGTATCAGGAGTATCCCGCGACGGTTACAGAATTTCTTAAGAAGAAAGGGCTTTCCGATCTTTTCCGGTTTTGATTCACCTTCGATAAAGTATTTTTTATAATCCTCCTCAAAAATGCGACGGTCTAGCTCGTGGAAACGCTTCATCAGTATGCGCCGGATCATGACCGACGGAATCCTCATTATCATGTTCATGTCGCGGGAGAGATCTTTCAGTGGCTCGATCTCGTTCATCATAACCTCGATTATATTGTCCCGCCGAACAGTATGAAACTGGTAAATGCGGTTAAACCTGTCCATGTTCTTGATAATACGATCTCCCTTGATGGTGATCAATCCGTCGGAGAGAGCGGCCTCGATGAAATTATCGTACTTTTCCTGGACATCCCCGGTGAGGAGATGGAGCTGGTCCATCTCGAGGGAGGTGTGGTGATTCGTAATGGGTAATGCCTTCAGGGCCTCGATGGCGAGATAGGCCCTGTTTTTTAAATCCTGTTCCGGTATCTTTTTCCTCTTGTGTTTCGTCAGGATATAGGAAAAAATATGATCGTGGTTCACGGTGGTCATCTCGTAAATTGACTTCATGTAGAGGGTCATGAGTTCGACGCTCGATTTTGTAAAGATATCCGTCTCGGACAGTTCTTCACTGTGAAGGTAGAGCCTGCTGTCACGTATCGCCCGCAGGATCTTCCTTTTACGGGTAACGAATTCATTGATGCCGATAGCACGGCCGAAGTTCATGTCTATGTCCACACCATCCGTTATCATGGTACCTTCAACCTGGAGCTCCTCTTCGAAACGGTCACCGAGGTTCTTCACGAACCGTTCAGCGAATTTCTGGATGGCGTTGGTCCTCGCCCGGATCGGAAAGTAGGTGATGTTCACCGGTACTATTGAGGTCTCATGCATAATCACCTGGTTGAGATCCGCCTCTTCGAGATCGAATGACTTTTTGTACTGCTCCACCCCGTCATAGTTCCCGACTTCAATGAAGTGCTTAAGTTTAAGGCGATAAAACTCAGCCTGGAGTGCCATTCGCGCTGCCCCGGTATGGGGAGGGCGCCGTATGCCGGCGTTGTATACCATGTACTTTCCCTTCTCGATGATCTTCTTGTCCTTTATCATCTGCCCTTCCGGATACACGATAACGGAATTCGTCCCGGTCAGGAGATTCCCCATGAATATACGATCACGGTCCGGGTCCTTTGTGGACACAGCCCCGAGTTTTTCGAGAAACAGGCCGAACCCGCCACCAAAAAAAGAGTGATGGGCAAGGGATATGGCGTATTTTTTCGTGTACTTGTAAATGACGTAGGGAACAAAAAATGTTTCCATACGGGTAAAGTGGTTGAACAGAAAAATTACCGGCCCCTCAGGGATATTCTCAACCCCATGGACCCGGACATCCGCGTCCGATGCCTTGAATATGGCGTCCAGGGAGAGGGATACGGTATTGAGAAGAACCTTGGATAATCGTTCCATCAGGTGAAACCCTCATTAATATTTTCCATTCACGTAATCGCGAATTATTTCCCGGTGATCAAAAGCCATCTTTGAGGGGAGTTCTCTGGGATCAAAAACTCCGGCTTCTTCGGCGTCATCAGCCCCGGTTGGCCCCCCCTCCGCCTCGGCAATGTAGACCGTGGTTATGGTATGCTGTCGGGGGTCCCGTGATGGTTCGGAATAGGTATGGAACTGCCGCTTCAGGGTCACATTGAGGGATGTCTCTTCCCGGGCCTCGCGGACAGCCGCCGTCTCCAGGCTCTCCCCGTAGTCAACAAACCCCCCGGGAATGGCCCAGCCGTGGGGGGGGTTCTTTCTATTAATAAGTACAATGCCGATTCTATTTTCGTCTTTAACCTCAATGATTATATCAACCGTTGGCACTGGATTCCTGTACTGCTCTGCCATATTCCTCGCTCCCGTCAAAATATTTCACCAGCCGTATCTCGTTACCCTTTTCGTTGAACTCTATCACATCAAAGGCCTTTTTTACCATCTGGAGGCCTATTCCGTGAAATGTGGCCATCACGTCATTGACCAGAGGCTCATAAGAATCATCAAGAAAGTTCTGCCAGGTGAAGCCCCTGCCGTCGTCACTCACAATGTAGATTATTTTTCCTCTGTTGAGCTCATAGTTAATGCGAACCTTTCGATTCTCAAGGTAGTCGCTGTCGCAGTTCTCGCAGAGGAGTTCCCAGTAATTGCCGCCGATTCTTTTGAGCTCTGTTTTCTTGTCATATCCGACTTCCAGGTTCCCGTGCTCCACCGCGTTAATCAGAACTTCCTGGATGGCTATCTGTACGAACAGGATTTCTTTAGGGGAAAGCCTGCTTTCCAGGTTTCTGGTCAACCGGTAACAGAACATGTGGATAAGGGAAAGGTTGTTGTTCATCATATATGTTACCTGTTCGCTCTCCAGCCAGTGGTTTGCTATGTAGTCGTTTCTTGTGAGCCTGCCGGTAACGTATATCTTGCTCAATTCCATCCTTTTAAAAACCGGGATCATCTTCAGGTTCACGGAAACGTATTCCCCTTCATTGCCCCCGGACACCGGGGCCACTATTTCTGTTTCATTTCCCTCGAATATATCCCTCAGTTTATCGAGAATCATCCGGTTGTATGCCGCCGAGTCGCTTATTGAGCCAATTTTGAATATACTGCGAAAGGGCTTTCCTATCAATTCTTTTCCCTTTAAGTGCAGTGCCGCATTCAGGGCCCTGTTATAGTAGAGAATCTGCCCCAGTTCATCCAGGATGATGAAAATATCATGGGTGTTTCTCAGATAATCGTTAACGAAGGTGTACCATTCCTCAATATCACGGAAGAGTTTCCTGTCGCGGATATAATAGATGATGTAAAAAACAAAATAGATTATGATCATGGCGCTGGATATTGAAAAGATAACAACCAGTTCCTGGAGGGGCGCCGGAATGCTGGTTATCAGCACCCGTACCCCAAGGTATATTAAAGGAACCAGGGCGAAAAGAATCAGGGGCAAAACTGGAATGATTCGGATTAGGGGAGCCTGGGTCGGTGACCTGTTAGTGTTAAAGTAATCCGGCATTGCGGTTTCCAGTTTATTATTCAGACAAAACGATACTATGTAAGATTATAAAACACCCTGATATGAGAAGAGTCAAGAATAAAAAAGCGGCATGTTTCCATGCCGCTTTCGTTTCATCTATTGTATTAAATACTGTTACATCTCTATAGTCAGGGCGTTCCCCTGCCCGCCGCCGATACAGAGTGTGGCAATCCCCTTTTTAGCGTTTCGTTTCTTCATAGCGTAAATCAGGGTGGTAAGTATCCTCGCTCCGGAAGCTCCGATAGGATGCCCGATTGCAATGGCACCGCCGTTCACATTCACTATTTCGGTATTCCAGCCGAGTTCCCTGTTTACCACAATAGCCTGAGAGGCAAAAGCCTCGTTCGCCTCGATTAGATCGAGATCATCGACTTTCCAACCGGCTTTTTCCAGGGCCTTCCTGCTGGACGGTATGGGGCCGGTCCCCATGATCGCCGGGTCCACCCCTGCCGAGGCATAGGATACGATTCGCGCCATGAAATCGATGCCGAGCTCTCTGGCTTTGTCCGCTGACATGACCACCGCAGCCGCTGCGCCGTCGTTTATGCCTGACGCGTTGCCCGCTGTTACGACCCCGTCCTTCTTGAAGGCAGGCTTCAGCTTCGTCAGAATGTCCATGGTGGTACCGAACCGGGGAAATTCGTCGGTGTCGAATACCAGGGGATCACCCTTTTTCATCGGCACTTCATAGGGAACGATTTCGTCCTTAAAATTACCCCCTTTAATCGCCCGCTCCGTTTTCTGCTGGCTGCCGAGAGAGAACTCGTCCAGTTCCTCTCTGGTGAGTTTCCACTGTTCGGCCACATTCTCAGCGGTCACACCCATGTGGTAGTCGTTGAAGGCGCACCAGAGGCCGTCTTTTATCATTATATCGACCAGTTTATTCTCGCCCATACGGTATCCCCACCGTGCCTTCTCCAGGCTGTAGGGTGCCGAACTCATCGACTCGGTTCCGCCGGCCACGATACAGTCCGCGTCGCCGGCCTTAATCATCTGGGCCGCCAGGGACACGGCCCTGAGGCCCGAGGCGCAGACCTTGTTTATGGTCATTGCCGGTATTTCCCGGGGAATGCCGGAATGAATCAGAACCTGGCGGGCCACGTTCTGGCCCAGACCGGCCTGGAGAACGTTCCCCATGATGACATTTTCAACCTGCCCCGGCTCAATACCGGCCCGTTTCATGGCTTCCTTGACGGCACAAACCCCGAGATTCACGGCGGAAACATCCTTCAGGGAACCACCGAACGATCCGACAGCGGTACGGCATATTGACGCGATTACGACATCCTTCATACAAACCTCACTTGTTTTTACTTGCTTTTTGTGCTTGGAAATACTATCCGTAAGCTGGTCCTTCGCGAGCACTCCTATTATTAATCATGGTTCCGGATGGCCGAGATTTGTAAAGAAATTTTTCCTGACGGGAGCGGTCGCATCCTGACCGGTTTTATTGTTGCGGGTTTCAGGTGGGATCAGTACAGTATGCTGTCATTATACCGTTATTAAAAAGGGATAAAACCGATTTTAATTAAAATACGTACCCAAAAGGGAACCTCTTGTTTAATTAGAGGTTCCTTCAAATATACCAGGTCATTTATGGAATGAATGCTGAAATGTTCGGCTGGAAGGGAAAAATACTCATCATACATTTGTCCGGCAGGAACACGGAAATCGTGACGCCTGAAACCGCCATCTACAGAAAATTCATCGGCGGCAAGGGCCTGGCCGGGCACTTCCTCCGGGAGCGAATCACCGAACCGTTCGACTCTCCCCTGATGCCCCTCATCTTCATGGCCGGCCCCCTGGTGGATACCGAATCCCCCACCTCCGGGAGGATCTGCGTCATGTCCCGGTCCCCCCTGACAGGAACCGTGGGCGACACCTCCGTGGGGGGACGGCTCGGCATCCAGATAAAGCGCGCCGGGTACGACGGTATCATCATCACCGGAGTCAGCGAAAGCCTCTGCGGTCTCCGGGTGTCCGAAACCGGCGTCGAGTTCACTGACGCGGAAGGTTTACGCGGTATGGGGGTATCCGGGGTCAGAGCCTCCCTTCCTGATGGGGGATCCACGGCCGTCATCGGACCGGCAGCTGAGAACGGGGTCCTTTACGCCGGGATCGCAGTGGACAGCCACTTCTTCTCCGGCCGTAGCGGCCTCGGGCTGGTGATGGCCCGTAAGAACCTCAAATACATACGGGTGGAGGGATCCGAAAAAACAGACATCTACGACAGCGAAGAGCTCCGCGCCGCCCGGGAGGAGATCCGGCGCCTCGTCGCCGCCTCCCCCGCCCTCCTCGGAGAACTCGGCATATCGGAATTCGGCACCGGGGCCCTCTACGACCTTATCAGGACCAGGCGCATGATGCCGGCGAACAACTTTCGGGAAACGGCCTTTGAGAAAGGCGCGGAAATAAACGCCGTGAGCTACCGCCGCAAGTACGGAACAAAAAAAAGCGGCTGCCCCCGGTGCCACATCCAGTGCAAGAAAATTCTCATTTCAGACGCGGTCATGCCCGAGTATGAGACCATGTCCCACTTCAGCGCCCTCATCAACAACACTGACATGGACCTGGTGGTTCAGGCGAACCGGCTCTGCAACGACCTGGGTATGGACACCATATCCGCCGCCTCAACCCTGTCCTGTTACAGCGAAATCACCGGGAAAAAACTCACCGGCGATCTTGTACTGTCACTCCTCGAGGACACTGCGAACGGTCGGGGCGCAGGTTCTCTCCTCCGCCTCGGTGCGACCCGGTACGCCGAAGATCAGGGCAGGCCCGAAGCCGCCATGGCGGTGAAGGGACTGGAACTCCCCGCCTACGATCCCCGGGGGGCATGGGGCATGGCCCTGGCCTACGCCACCTCGACCCGAGGCGGATGCCATCTCCGTTCATACCCGATCTCCCATGAGATACTCCGCAAGCCGGTGGCCACGGACCGTTTCAGCTTCAGCGGCAAGGCGCGGATCATCAAGCTCGGGGAGGACATCAACGCGGTGGTGGACTCCCTGACAGCCTGCAAGTTCGTGTTCTTCGCCGCCTCCCTGGAGGAATACTCCCGGGCGTTTTACGGGGTAACCGGGGTCAGAGCCTCCGCCCAGGATCTCTTCAAGACAGGGGAGCGGATATACTACCACGACCGGATCATGAACGCCCTGAACGGGTTTACTGTTGAAGACGATCTCCTTCCCGACAGGTTCTTTAACGAAGAGGGGTCGAGCGGTGACGGGATAAAAATCCTCCCCCTGGACCGGAGAGAGTTCCTGGAAACACTCCAGAAATACTATACGGTCCGGGGGCTCGATTCCCGGGGCATGCCGACGCAAAAAAAAGCTGCTGAACTCGGCCTGGAATGGAACAGTTGATTAATAAATACGCCCGGAAGCTCGAAAACCACGGCCTTTGCCGCAAGGGGGAACCCCTCATCGGGGGCCTGGACGCCGAGTTGTCCTGGACCAGGGAGGGGGAGGAGATACCGGTACTGGAACGGGTATTCCAGGGCCTGAACATAAACAGCATCCTCTTCGCACCCCCGGCGGAACCATTTTTATCAATCCTGGACTTTCTTGCCGGAAATGCCATAACCGGGGTCAGAGCCATCCATCCCGAAGACTGCGAAACCCGGACCTTCCTCCACGACATACCGGTGGCAGGCGATTTCTCCGCCGAAGAGATTATCGCCGCCCTCAGCCGACGGAAATCGGTCTACATTCCGGGGCGGGGGGTAGTCACATTCGGAACCGTGAGCCCGGAACAGGCATTTGTCACCTTCAGCTCCGTCTGCTTCTCAGGATACGTGAAATTCATGGCAGACTACTACCTTGCCGTGAGGGACAACGCTCCCTCACGGCAAGGCGATGGACAGGATTGCTGAAAGTGCCCTGGAATCGTACGGGAGTTTCATGGCCGGTTTTTACCAAAGGCCTTCGATAAAAGCCCCCTTCCGGGACCGGGAAACGGTCCTCAGGGCCATGGCTGAGGCCGGCCGCCTCACGGTGGAATCGCGCCTGGTGGATTCGTTCTTCGGCAACATATCCTGCCTCTGGGAAAACACGGTATTCATCAGCCAGACCGGGAGTTCCCTGGACGAACTCACGGGGCACATCGACCCCTGCCCCATGGACGGCTCCTCCACCAGCGCCGTAACCGCGTCGAGCGAACTCGCGGCCCACAGGAGCGTGTATGAACTCACCGGGTGGAAGGCCATACTCCACGGCCATCCGAAATTTTCGGTAATCATGTCAATGCTCTGCGAAGATAAAGAGTGCATAACCCGGGGCTCCTGCCACGTCAGGTGCCAGAGGGAACGGTTTGCCGCCGGGGTGCCGATAGTGTCAGGGGAGGTGGGGACCGGCCCAACGGGTCTCTGCAACACCCTTCCACCGGCCATGGCCGGCAGTGGTGCCATCGTGTACGGGCACGGACTCTTCACCACCGGCAGGGAGGATTTCACCGACGCCTTCGCAAGCCTCTTCGAAATCGAGAAAACCTGCTTCGAGGAATACGCCCTGTTTCAGGCCCGGTAGAAATCGGGCGCATACCCCTCTTTCCCGTTGTACTTCTCCCCCTGCTGCTTGAGGTACCCGAGATAGGCGAGCTCGTTCACCTCCAGGCCGGCCTCCTTCATGGCATTGACCACGTCCTCCGGTGCCGGGGGGCACCCCTTCACCGGCATGGCAGTACCGATGTTCCCGTTGTTTTCGTTCGCCTTGATGATGCAGTTCCCGAGGAGGATGGTTGTGTCATAGCCGGGTCGGGCCTGCATCCGCTTCCCGTTGAGAATTTCGACCTTCGGCAGGGGCTCGCCTTTAAAGGCGGAAATGGCCAGGATGTTGCACATGTTCGCTATGGGGGAGCACCCTGAGCAGAGGGTCTCGTCATACTTCGGGAGCGCGACACCGGTTATCCCCATCTTCGCGAATATCCCGGGGCCGGTGTTGCCTTCGGTCCACGACCAGTCCCATTTCAGGGGTTCGGTGTGGTCTTCCAGTTTTTCTCCCGTGATTTCATATTCCTCCAGGGAGAGGGATCGGTTGTGCCGTTTCGCGAAATGAACGAAATGGTCGATATCCTCCGGTTCATAGCCGATACTCCCGGCTGCGACCAGGTCTGCTGCCAGGGGGTCACTGGATGCGATGATGATATCCTTCCTGTAGGCGTTCCCGAAATGGAGGGCCCCCTTTTCCAGGGCGTAGATCCCGTCGACTATGGTCAAATCCGGATCAACGTAATCAACTATGTGAGAAAAACAGTAATCGAGATTGAGATCCGGGTGATGGCAGAACTTCTTCGACGCCAGTTTGAGGCATCCCTTGAGGTTCTTCAGGCCGAGGGAAATTTTAGTCTGGCCGTGGGTCTTCAGCACCGGCATGTTGATAAAAAAATCAGTTTCCACCGCTTCTTTTGCGATATGGAGTTTGAAGCCGTCCTGGACCTCCACCGTAAAGGGGCTGCTGGCGTTGAAATCAACGAGTTTCACGCCGTATCTTTCTGCCAGCCTGTCGTATCCAAGGCCCCGGAAGGCTGCCATGGTATCGTCGTTCTTCTTGAACACCACCGACCCCTCCCCGATTGAGATATCGGTACAGCCGTATTCCTTCAGGATCATAATGAGATCTTCAACCAGACGTGTCGTCGTAAAAACCCCGTATGGGGCTATCGGCACGTCACTGTCCCAGGTAACCAGGTTCGGTTTTATCATTACCGAATCACCGGAAGAGAGCTTTTCCAGTCCACCGCAGCCTTCCAGCGCATTTTTCAGGGAGCCGGGACTTTCAGTATATTTCTGAATTGCAACGGTATTTTTCATATAATTCTCCTCAGTTGTAGAATCGATCAGTGCCATGGTAAAATCATAAGAGTTTGAGTCAAACCAGTTTTAATCAACCAGTCTGTGACATTTTTTTACAAAAATTTTAATATTGTTATTGATTCACAGGAAATATATTACTATAATAGTATGATGCACTAATTTAAGAATGCATCAGTACGATTTCCCACAATAATTAAAACCCATGCTCCAAGGTATCAATGCTAAATGGAAATGTTGCCCGAACAATCGTAACGCACGGTATTATATAGTATGATTATCAATATTAATGAAAACCCGGACATGATTACGATCAACGTGGACGGCGATATTGAGATGCTTTCCCTGACACCCTTTAAGAACAGGGTGTACGACATTGCCAGGGACCGGGATACCGACATTGTACTCGATTTCACCAAAGTGGATTACATCGACTCATCCGGGATGGGGGTAATCCTGACCCTGATGAAGCTTCAAAAAATGAAAGAAAAAAAACTCTCCATTGTAAACTGCAATAACAAAATCGTTAGAATCCTCCAGATGTCGTCACTGAGCGATATCATCTCCTGAATAATACTTATAGTATATCCCCCCCCCGCCGAAGGCCGGGGAACATGCTATAACAGCGCATTCAAATTATAGAAATAATTTATGGTTGTTTTGGCAGCAGGAAGGCAAAATATTTCAAAATGAGTCATCCTGTTACTACCTGATAATATCCTGGATCCACTCCAGCTCATTTTTATCTATGGCGATGAGATCAAACCTGAAAACCGGTTCCGCCGGCAGGGCCGGCCTGTTCCCGTTGATGAACCACTGTGCCGCCTTCCTCATGGTCTTCATTTTATTACCGCTGACGGAGTACATGGCCCCGCCGTAGGCGCCGCCGGTGCGGGTTTTTACCTCGACGAATATCACGAGGCTGCCTTTCGAGGCAACAATATCGATTTCACCAATCCGGCCGCACCGGACGTTTCGATCGATTAGTGAAAAACCGTTTTCCGCAAGAAATGCGGCGGCCCGCTCTTCCCCGGTCTGCCCGGCTGACTGCCTGTAGGTCCCGGCCACCGCTCACCTACAGGACATCAAAGATGTTTATACCCACATCCTTTTCATCGAGTGCCTTTGTGATGTAGAGGGAGGACTTTTCCAGAAGGTTAACGATTACGGTTTCCTCGAGTTTTTTTCCGTTCGCGTCAAAGATCAGCTTGATTATGGGACGAAGAGTCTTTTCCGGTACGGAACCGATGACGATCCCGATACTGGAATCATTCAGCTCGACGATAGATCCTATCGGATAAACCGACATCCGGGAGAGAAAGACCCTCAGGATGACCGGGTCAAAGCGGTTTACCCCGCTGGAAAGGAGGTTCCGCATGGCGTGGTAGAAGTATATCTTCTCCTTGTAGCTCCTGTTTGATATCTGGGCCTCATAGCTGTCGGCAATTGAAGCGATGCGGGCGAATTCATCAATTTCGTTTCCCTTGAGCCCCCGGGGATATCCCTTCCCGTCATACTGCTCATGGTGCTGGAGGGATACGTTGGCCACGCTCTCCTTCAGGTTTCCGAGCTCCCTGATTGTCTTATACCCGAGCAGCGGATGAGTGCGGATCTGCTTAAACTCCTGCTCGGTCAGGTTTGACTGCTTATGGACAATATACACCGGCATCCTAATCATGCCGGCGTCGATAAGGAGTGTCCCCAGTGCCAGATCGATGAGCTGGTTCATGGTATACTTCAGGGCAATACCGATGATGAGTGCGTAAAAGGTAACGTTTACGGAATGGGTGGTGGTGTAGTCCTTCCCCTCGTCCAGGCCGTAAAGGAAGAGAAACACATTGTTGTTTTCCTTGAGGAGCTCGATAATATTTATGACAGCCTTTTCCAGGTCACCGGTGCTGAAGCTCTTGTCGTTTCGAATCGCGTTATAGGCGGCGGTGACCGCCTTCCTCGCCTCCCCGTGGACCTCTATCAGCCTCTTGCGTTTTTTCAGCAGATCGTGGTATTCATTGAGTATTTTCTTTTCACTTTCGGAGGAGGTAAGTCCGCTTTTATACACGGTCTCTGATTTGATCAGGGTCCCGACGGTTTCGACCTCGGTGACGCCCCAGGTCATGATCTTTTTTATATCGCTCTCCTTGACCGGGGAATTCGCCCCCACGAGCATATTGCTGCTGTCAACATACAGGGGCTTGTTGAAAACCATCCCCGGTTTCAGTTCGTCAACAGGTATTTTTCTCATCTTTGCCATGGCGTCCTATCCACTTTCACTGTTCCTGCGAAAATCAAATTTTTTCTTGAATTCCTCGTTCATATCATAGCAGTAGGCAAAAACTTCGACCACCGCCCTGAAAAGTTCAGGCGGTATATCGTCGCCGGTCCGCATCTGTGCCAGGGTTTCAGCTAGGTCAGCATCCTTGTATATGGTTATGTTATTATCCTTCGCGATTTTGATTAATTTGTCAAACAATATTCCCCTGGCAATCGCGAGGATTCGTGGTACTTCGTCACTATATTCAAGCGCTACCGCTTTTCTTTCATTCATATCATGCTTTTAAATCAACAGAGGTTGTTTTTGCCAGTTCCGTCAGGCTTTCCTCGATAGCTGAAAGCGCCTCCTGACGCCTGTAGAGCCTGAACACGATGCCCGGATCAACTTCCGTAAGCCTTTCCTGAAGAATTCCAGTTGAATTCAACAGAAACGAATGCGAATCATTACTGTCAGAAAACAGGGAGATAATTTTGTTTCCCCCCGCTGTCATCGCCAGGAGCTCTAGTTCCCCGAGGCCGGTAAGAAAAAACCTGAACAACCAGGAGTCATTCATACCGATATACAAGAGCTGGTTAAACTGTTCCCCGTCGAAAAATGCGGCCTCTCCGGTCACATACCCCTTTCCGCTTTGATACGGATTCCGGAGAAGATCAAATACAGCTCTTATAATATCTGATTTTTTTTCCCCGTCTACTATATTATCGACTTCATTAAGAATTTTATTGATACTACCCTCTATGTCATTTTTTTCATTTCCAGTGAACGTCATCTGTTTTTTTTCCCTACCCAGGAGAAAGAGAAGGGGAAGGATTACCCGGCTGTACGGTGTTGCTGACGCATAAATCAATGACAGGCTGCCGAGTGACTCCCTGCTCACCCCGAGCCGTAATAGTTCTTTCATTATATCGGCGCTGTTTCGTCCCCGGTGCCCGTTCTTCTCCTGGAGCCTCAGCAGGAAAAGATTGAACTCAAAGAGGCCCTGGATGCCTTTTCCGGATAGAAGTCTAAGACGGTTTATCACATCCCGGTTCGTTTCTGAAATATCAAGGACAGAGAATCCGGCAAGCCGCTCAAGGATTGAAGCCTGGTCGTTGCCTTTTACCAGCCTGAATTCAAAGGTCTTACCCCTGACTCCGGCAAGCTTCAACTTGAGAGAATCCTCGACCGGGACGCCGCGCTGGAACACTGCCCGTATTCTTCTTCCCCGTATATCGAGCAGGGCCTCCTTCTCATTCGGGCGTGCCACCACCTTTGCCTGCAGTTCCGTCCCGATTTTCAGTTTACTGAGAAATTCAATGGTCTCTGATTTCGCGAATATCCTGATGGGATGATCAGAGGTAATCCGCATCGCACGCACCGCCTCAGGAATACACCAGGGTTTTCACCGGCTCGTAGCTGGTCCGATGTATTGGACAGTGGCCATTTTTTTCCAGGGCCGCAATATGCTCCCTTGTCCCGTATCCCTTGTTCTGTTTGAAGTTGAAACCGGCGTAGATCGAATCCATCTTCTCCATGATACAGTCGCGGTTAACCTTTGCCACTATCCCCGCCGCGGCGATACTGATTGACCTGTTGTCTCCCTTCGATACCGGAACGACCGGGACCCCCAGCTCAAAGGTGAAATTCCCGTCCAGGAGAATAACATCCGGCTTTATATCTATACCATCGAGAAGGCGGGATAATGCAAATTCAGTGGCCCGGTTCACGTTTATCCTGTCCACGACCCGGTGGGATACCATTCCATGGTGTGCGATAAGTGATTTCTGATGAATGATCGGGAGGCTGTTTTGTCGGGCCGCAGGGGACATTTTTTTTGAGTCATTGATGCAGAAAAGTTCGCCCGGAAAAGAGAGAATCTCCCGGGGCCGAAAAATCACCAGGCCGACACAGAGGGGACCGGCCAGCGATCCCCTCCCGGCCTCATCGACCCCAGCGATGTGGCGGTACCCCTTATCCAGAAACTCCTTCTCAATGTCAAAGGATGGATAAACAAAAGAGGCAGACCTGCTGTTGTCTGCCTCCCCGGTTTTCGGATATGGTTTGTCTTTCATACATACCTGTAATACAGGCGGTTACTTCTCTTCAGTCTGTGGCGCCTCTTCCTGTGCCGGCGCTACCTCCGGTTCCGTTGTTTCCGGGACCGCTTCCTCGGCAATTTCAGAATCAAGCTGCTCTCCTGAGTACCTTCGCTCTCTCAGTTTCGCTGCTTTTCCCTTTCTCTCCCTGAGATAATAGAGCTTGGCCCGGCGTTTTTTTCCTTTTCGGACGACCTCGATCTTTACTATCTTGGGTGAATAAAAGGGAAATATCCTCTCAACACCAACGTCAAAGGATATCTTCCTCACGGTAAAGGTTTTGCCCATACCTTTGTTATCAACAGCTATGACGATGCCCTCGTAAACCTGGACCCGTTCCCTGTTTCCTTCAATGATCTTGTAATGAACCTTTACGGTGTCACCAACCTCAAAGTTAACCTGCCGCCGTACCGGCATTATGTCCTTTTCGACTTCCCGTATAACATCCATCCTGTTCACTCTCCATGCAGTAATTGTAGAATAAATTTCTTATATAAATCAGGTCTTACCTGTTTCGTTTTCTCGATGCTCTTCAGCTTTCGCCATTTCTCGATCTCCCGGTGGTTCCCGCTCAGTAATACGTCCGGAACACGCATACCCCCGGTTTCAGCGGGCCTCGTGTACTGGGGATACTCCATGAGTCCGTCTTCGAAACTCTCTTCGTCGAGGGATTCCCTGTTCGACATGAACCCGGGAACGTACCGGGCCACCGCGTCCAGAATGACCAGGGCGGCGAATTCGCCGCCGGAGAGGATGTAATCCCCGATTGATATTTCCCGGTCGACGCAGGTGTCGATGACCCGCTGGTCTACTCCCTCGTAATGCCCGCACACGATAACAAGTTCACTCTCCCGGGAGAGCTCCTTCACCTGGTCCTGGTCAAGGAGCCTGCCGCTCGCCGACGTGAGAAGC
>CAZEPS010000043.1:14658-21430 GCA_964514165.1 uncultured Leptospirales bacterium | reverse complement strand
CCGGCTCCTCCAGGGTGACGTGGGCACCGGAAAGACCGTCGTGGCAATGATTGCCGTGTACCAGGTCCTCCTCTCCGGCGGGCAGGCGGCCTTCATGGCCCCGACGGAGATCCTGGCCGGCCAGCATTTCCAGACCTGCGCGGCACTTCTCGGGAACAGGGGCCGAAGCGCCCTCCTCACCGGAAGTACGCAGGACAAAGAGCACGTGTATTCCGGACTTTCCCGGGGAGAGATAGATTTCGTAATCGGGACCCATGCGCTGATACAGAAACAGGTTGAATTCAAGGACCTCAGGTTCATCATAATTGACGAACAGCACCGATTCGGCGTCCAGCAGCGTGCCGATCTCAGGGGAAAGGGGCAGGATGTCGATCTCCTGGTTATGACGGCCACGCCGATTCCCAGGTCCCTATCCCTGACCCTGTACGGCGACCTGGACATATCGGCAATACGGGAAAAGCCGGCAGACAGGAACACTGTGGAGACACTGGCCTTCCCGGAATCGAGACTGGGCGGGGTCTACAACTCTATCAGAAAATACGTGTCCCGGGGAAGACAGGTGTTTTATATCCTGCCGATCATCGAAAATTCGGAAAAAATTGATTTGAAGTCAGCCGTCGCTGTCTACGAAAACCTGAGCAATGAAGTTTTCCCTGATCTGGAAGTCGCCCTCCTGCATGGTAGGTTGAAACAGGACGAAAGGGACGGAATCATGGAGAGGTTTCTTTCCGGTGAGATTCATATCCTCGTGTCCACAACCGTAATCGAGGTTGGGATCGATGTCGCGAACGCCAGCGTCATCGTGATAGAACACGCGGAACGCTTCGGGCTCTCCCAGCTCCACCAGCTCAGGGGCCGCGTCGGCAGGGGGAATCACAAGTCCTTCTGCATCCTAATCCATCCTGACGATATTTCAGACGAGGGCAGAAAACGAATCAACACCCTGGTTGCCACGAATGACGGTTTTACCATTTCCGAGGAGGACCTCAGGCAGAGAAGAGCAGGCGACCTGATAGGGGTGCGCCAGCACGGACGCTCTGGCAGTTTCGAATTCATTGATTTCGTCAACGATGTGGATTTGATTGTCAGGGCGAGAAAGGAGGCGGAAGACATGACTGCAGCACTTGCCGATTCGACTGCGGTGTACGAAAACATCCTCAGCAGGAAATACGAAGAAATCGTTACCGGGATACGGAAAAAAAAGGTTCTTTCAATTCTGGCATAGTATCAGAAGAGATCCAAGAATCTCTTTTTTAGAAATTCCTATCAATCAAAGATCGTTCTGCCGATGAAACGGCGGAATACCAGGATATTTTCGAGTCCGAACCAGTCCCTCCCCTTCAGGCGGATGAGTTTCTTCGGATCAACATGTTTGTCCGGCCCGACCCTGTTATTCAGTTCCTTTATCTTCAAGTTGAAATTGTGCACCGCGACCTGGTACTTTTTATTTACCAGTTCTTTTGCTGTCTCCAGGTCGTGGAGACTGTCGAAATTAATCTCGTGAACATAGACGTTTTTTTGAAACCAGCTGTTGGTCCTGTCCTTTATGAACTCAAAAGGGGTGTAACGGACAGCCTGGTTTTCCTCTGCGAACTTGTAACAGAAGCCGTATTTCCCCTCTTTAAAGATGGTGGCCAGCAATGTATATACTGTAAACGCCCCCAGGTGATAGGCAAAAATATTTTCGAAATCCTTCGGAACCTTCATATTATTGATAATACGGTCTATAATCACTGAAATATTTATAAATATATATTCGCCGTATTCCGACAGGATATTCTCGCTCGGTTTCCGCATATGCTTCAGGAGGTTCCGTTTCACCTCTTTTTTTATTATTTCAGGATCTGTTGTCTCCTTTATGAAATAGAAAGAGCGTTTTAAATCTTCCAGGTCCCTTTCAAGATCGTCGCTCTTCACTTCAACAACATACGGCTCAACGGTATTCCAAGACCGGGTTCCCGGAGAATCGATAATTGAATCATCGTTCTTTTTCCCTTCGTGGTCCGGTGCCGCCCTCTCATCTTCCAGATCATTCCTTTCATCATCAGCAGGGACTTTTCCAGTTTCTGCGGGGGGCTCATCCTCTTCCTGAACCTCTCCCTCATCGTCCGCGGGGCTCTCTGGGGCTGCCCTCGTTTCCCGATCTTCTTCAGCATTTATTTCATCAATGATGGAATCGATCTCATCCTTTTCCCGAATGTCTGGTTTCTCAACATTGTTGTCATCATCAATTTTTGACAGGAGATCGTCTATGCTGTCCATTTTCAATCCGCCGGTATGCAAAGTGGGTTCAGTTAACCGAGGTTTTTCCGCTTTTCCTGGTTTCTGTCTTCACCTTGTTGTTATTCTGGAGCGGAGGCAGTTTGCCCCCATCCATGATGACCATAATCTCTTCAGCGTCAAGGGATTCCCTCTCAATGAGGCTCTGGGCGAAGCGGTCGAGCTTGGCTATGTTTTTCTTCAAGATCCGTTTGGCATCATCCCGGCAGGTGTTGATGATATGGTTAACCTCTTCGTCAATGAGCTGGGCCGTAGTCTCACTATAATCCCGGTGCTGGGTTATCTCCCTGCCGAGGAAAATCTGCTCGTTTTTTTTGCCAAATGTTATGGGCCCGAGCTTTTCGCTCATGCCCCATTCACAAACCATCCTGCGGGCTATGTCTGATGCCCGCTCCAGGTCGTTGCTTGAACCGGTGGTCACGTCCTTGAATTTCATCTCTTCAGTCAGGTGACCGCCGAAGAGTATCTTAATCTGGTTCAGCCAGTACTGCCGGGAATGGAGGTGCTTGTCCTCTACGGGGAGCTGCATGGTCAGGCCCAGGGCCCTGCCCCGCGGGATTATCGTTACCTTGTGAACCGGATCCGAACCGGTCAGGATGCCGAGAATGGCATGCCCTGCCTCGTGATAAGCGATAATCTCCTTCTCTTCGTTGGAAATAATCATTGAACGGCGCTCAGGCCCCATGAGCACCTTGTCCTTGGCTTCCTCCATCTCGTCCATGGTGACCCGTTTCTTGTTGCGCCTGGCCGCGACCAGTGCGCCCTCGTTGACGAGGTTCGCCAGATCCGCTCCGGTAAAACCGGGAGTCCCCCGGGCGATTATTTTGAGATCAACCTCCCTGGAGAGAGGAATCTTCTTGGTGTGGACCGCCAGGATCTTTTCCCGTCCCTTGACGTCGGGAATGTCCACCACGACCTGCCGATCAAACCTGCCGGGCCTGAGAAGGGCCGGGTCGAGAACATCGGGCCTGTTCGTGGCCGCGATGATAATTACCCCCTCGTTGGTTTCGAATCCGTCCATTTCAACGAGTAGCTGGTTGAGGGTCTGTTCACGTTCGTCATGCCCCCCGCCGAGACCGGCCCCCCTGAGGCGACCCACCGCGTCGATTTCGTCGATAAAAATGATACAGGGGGCGTTTTTCTTACCCTGGTCAAAGAGGTCACGAACCCGGGAGGCCCCGACTCCGACGAACATCTCCACAAAGTCGGAACCGCTGATGGAGAAGAAAGGCACCCCCGCCTCGCCGGCAATGGCACGGGCCAGAAGTGTTTTACCCGTCCCGGGAGGCCCCATCAGGAGAACCCCCTTCGGTATCTTGGCGCCGATGTTGATGAACTTTTTCGGTTCCATAAGGAAATCGACGACTTCCAGGAGCTCTTCCTTTGCCTCTTCCACTCCGGCCACATCGATGAATGTAACCTTGTTCTTGGTCTCGGGGTTCAGCTTGGCCTTGCTCTTCCCGAACGACAGGGCCTTGTTCCCCGTGGACTGGATCTGGCGAATCATGATAAACCAGATAATCCCGAAGAAGAAAAGCCAGGGCAGAAAGTTCAGAAGCCCCTTGAGGAAGATATTGTCGTCCTCTATCTTCCCTTCAACTTTAACGTCATTCGCAATCAGTATCTTAACCAGATCGGGGTCATCATAAGGGATTGCCGTAATGAAATCATAGGATTCCTTAGACCCGCCTCCGAATGGGAAGGACCTGGGCTGTTCCTCTGCCTTTTTTATCTTCAAGTGACCGGAAATCTTTTTCTTGTTCTCGATTTTAACCCTGGCTATCTGTTTATCGCTGACCATTTCGAGAAATTCACTGTAATTGATATATTTTTTATTGTCATCACCCTGGTATACCTGGAATATCAGCATCACGAGTACCGCTATGAGCAGAAACAGGGCAATCTGTTTGACAGTCTTGTTCATTCTTGGGGCTCCTCTTTTATTTCACGAATAAATATAACTCTCTGATGCGTTTTTGCATTAAAAAGTTACTATTATAGAGATACGGGACTATGGTATCCGTTACCAATATACTAAATATTCAGGTAAGCATCAGTTTCACGGGGGCATTTTATTAATGGCAAGAACTTTTTTTGTGCTGTCAGACACGTGAAAGTCCCTTGACACGCGAAAGCCCTGTGGAAATATAATCGCAGCTATTCTGGAGTTCACTACAATGAGAGGAATCCTTTCCTTAATGTCATTGTCAAGCTTCTTTTCGATAAAAAGGTCTTTAATTTTTTTTCTTCCCCTTTCAAGAACCATTACGTCCCCCCTTCTCCTGTTTCTTACCAGTAGTTCTTCACCGGAATCGAGGGATATGAAGCAGGTGTCCGGGGCCGCGCCATGCCCCGTATACTCGCCGTAATCAGTCATCTCGCATCGTAGAATCATATCCGCCTCTTCAATCGCACGGGAAATGCTGTCACCGATTGACATATCTGAACAGTCAATGGTGTATACCCATTTCTTCTTCTCGCGTCGTACCACCGGGGGGGAAAATAGTATCGCGATCCTGTTCTCGTGCACTGTTTTTTTCAGCGTCAGGCCTCTGCTTTCGTAGAGGGCAAGATTGGCCCTGTTTGTCCTGTATTTCCTGCAAATCTCGTCAAGGATCTTCCGGTCAACATACCGTCCGAAACGGGACCGGAGTTCATCTGCCAGTACGTATTTCAAGGCCGGTTCATCCCGGGAAATTTTATCAGTGTAAAGTATCGACACATCACCCTCCCGGGAAATGATATCGCCGTATACCTGCTGCAGGAGCCTGAGGGTGAGCTCGTGGTGTTCACCGGCCGTTTCCCCAAGGGAACCGAGTGCGTTCCTGACCATGGGCATCCGCTCTTCAACGCTCGGGAGTATTTCATTCCGTATGAAATTGCGCAGGTAAATACTCTCCCTGTTTGTGAGATCCTCCCGCCAGGGGATACTGTTCTTCTTTAGAAAACCGTAGATCTCACTGCCGGACATGCTGAGAAGGGGGCGTATAACGTTCCCCTTTCGGAAGGGAATGCCGGTCAGGCCATATATCCCGGTCCCGGTAAAAATCCTCTGTAGTATGGTTTCGGCATTGTCATCCCGGGAATGCCCGGTCGCTGCCAGTTCGTATCCTTCCCGGGCCATTGTTTTTGCCAGAAGTTCATACCGCACGTTTCGAGCCCGGTCTTCCAGTGACCCGCCCCGGTTGTGCCCGTTCCGAAAATCATACTCTTCCGTGAATATCGGCACCCTGTTCCTCTCAGCCAGGGATTCCAGGAACACCTCGTCCAGGTCGGAATCTTTCCCCCTCAGTTTATGGTTCAGGTGAAAGATCCCGGTGTCACAGCTGAACTCGTCCCTAATGAAGAGAAAAAAGTGGAGCAGGACCATGGAATCCTTGCCCGCGGAAAGGGAGAGGAGAACCCTTCGGCCCCGGATATCACAGTTTTCCCGGTCCAGGAAATCGAGAATTTTTTTATAAAAAGTATTCATTGATTTATAACCAGCAACAAAAATTTCATAAACGCCCGTCAAGGAACAATTTCAATTATTGTGCTTGATAATACCATTGCACGCCGGTAGATGTCCATAATATTTTGAAAAACCGGATTCGGAGAGACTTGATGATCGACATAGAGAAAAAAATTGAAGAATGGAGTTCTCCTCCCTTTGACGAAGATACCATTGAGGAAATACGAAAGCTCGTCAGGAACAAAAAAGAGAAGGAGCTCTTCGACCGGTTTTACCGGAACCTGGAGTTCGGCACCGGGGGGCTTCGCGGGCTCATCGGCGCCGGCTCAAACCGGATGAACATTTACACGGTGGGGATGGCGACCCAGGGCCTGGCGAATTATATCGCCGTAAACGGCTCCCCGAAATCGGGCGTCGTCATCGCCCGGGACTCCCGGAACATGTCTGACCAATTCGCCGAAGAAACCGCTTCAATCCTGGCAGGAAACGGGATACCGGTTTACTATTTCCGCGACATCATGCCCATCCCCCTGGCATCCTTCGCTGTCCGCCATCTCGGAGCCGGGGCGGCGGTGATGATAACCGCCAGCCACAACCCTCCGGAATACAACGGCTACAAAGTCTTCTGGGACGACGGGGGCCAGGTCGTCCCGCCACACGATATCGGCATTATCGCCGAAGTTGAGAAGATACAATCCATCGAATCATTACAAAGACGCGATTTTCATGACGCGCTGGGGGACGGTACGATCCGCTACATAGAGGACGATGTGATCGACGCCTACTACGGCCTCCTTGCCGGCGCCATGGCCGGCTCGTCAGATCCCGGGAACATATCGATCCTCTACACCCCGCTCCACGGAACCGGTTATAAAATGGTGCCGAAAATGCTGAAGCGACTCGGCTACAGGAACATACATGTGGTTGAGAAGCAGTCCGTTCCTGACGGGAACTTTCCCACGGTGGAAAGCCCGAACCCGGAGGAACGGGAGGCCATGAAGATGGCAATAGAGGAAGCGGATAGGATCGGTGCAGATATCA
>CAZEPS010000043.1:0-14648 GCA_964514165.1 uncultured Leptospirales bacterium | reverse complement strand
GATGCCGACAGGATGGGGATCGGATACCGGGACAGCGGCGGGACCTACTCCCTTCTCAACGGAAACCAGATAGGTTCAATGCTGGAATACTATATACTCACGAGAAAAAAAGAGAAAGACGCAATTCCGCATAACGGTGTCGTGGTAAAAACAGTCGTTACAACGGGACTCCAGGACGAGATAGCAAAGGGCTTCAATGTCAGAACCGAAGACGTCCTCACCGGCTTCAAATGGATAGCGGCGAAGATGAAGGAGTACGAAACGTCCGGTTCAGCCGAATTCCTGTTCGGCGGCGAGGAGAGTTTCGGTTACCTGCCGGTGAACTTTGTCAGGGACAAAGACGCGGTCAGTTCATGCTGTTTCTTCGCGGAGATGGCCTCCTGGCTCGCGAAACAGGGGAGCTCACTTTCAAAATTTCTAGACGAGATTTACTGCCGCTACAGCCTCTATCTCGAGGACCTTCACTCCATCACAAAAAAGGGGGCGGAGGGCAAAGAGGCCATTGCCGGTATCATGAAAGGTTTGAGGGAATCGACTCCCGGCACCCTCGGCGGAATTCGTGTTGTATCGGTGAAAGATCTCCTGAATATGAAAGAGCGGGATATCACGACCGGGGGGGATGTCCCGGTAACCGGGCTTCCCCCCTCCAATGTGCTTCAGCTTCGCCTCGAGGACGGGTCAGTCGTGACAGTCCGCCCGTCCGGGACCGAGCCGAAGATTAAGCTTTACTTCAGCGTCAGAACCGCGGTAAATGAGGAGACTCTCGATGAGGGGAAGAGGGCACTCAGGGAAAAACTCGAATCAATTAAGAAGGAACTCCTGGAACTGATAGAATAGCCCAGGTCAGAGGAGTTTATCCAGTAAATCCTCTTCCAGGGCAGCCATCTCCCTGGCGTCATCTTCAGATGTTTCATGGTCGTATCCGAGACAGTGAAGTATGCCGTGGACGATGAGCCTGGCCGTCTCTTCACTGAGTGTGACCCCGTATTCTTCAGACTGGCGCTTCGCCGTTTCCAGGGAGATGTAAATGTCACCGAGTTCCTCTTCCGGGCCGGCGGGGAATATCGAATCCCGGTACTCAAAGGCGATTACGTCCGTGGGCCTGTCAAGTTCACGGTACTGCCGGTTTACGTCCCGGATATTCACATCATCAGTTGCGATCAGGGAAAAAGATCCAGTTTCGATTTCGAGTATCTTTGCGGCGCGTGATGCGATATCGCGGATACATTCAGCGGTAATCTCTTCAAAGGGCAGCTCCAGTCCCTCGCTGTGCACGTTAATCTTCAGCATCCACTGCTTCTTTCGTGATTTTTTTCTCCAGATCCTCGACACGTTTCTTCTCCGGGTATTCAATGCGAGTGTGAAAAATCCCCTTGAGAATCCTGAGAAAGGACTGCTGTATGACCGTTATCTCAGACATGGAGAGGTCGGAATAATCGAGTTCCCCTTCGTTGAGCTTGTTGAAGACGATCTTCCGCACCAGGCCTTCCAGTTTCGGAACAGTCGGGTCCTGGATCGATCTTGACGCAGCCTCTATCGCGTCCGCGAGCATGACGACCGCCGTCTCTCTGCTCCTCGGACGGGGGCCTGAATACTGGAAGTCCGATTTGTCGAAGGAGGTGTCCCCGTTCATGTCAGCGTTCTCCAGGGCAAGGTGATAGAAGTAGGTCATGGTCGTGGTGCCGTGATGTTCCCTGATAAAATCAATTATTGCGCCGGGGAGGTCATTTTCCCTCGCTATCCTGACCCCCTTGTCAACGTGGTTGATGATAAGCCGCGAGTATTCCACGGGGTTCAGGTACTTGGCCCTGGGGTCGGTCACACTGTTCTCAATATACATGTCAGCATCCGGGATCTTGCCTATATCGTGGTAAAAGGCCCCTACCCTCGCGAGCATGTAATTGGCGTTTATATCCTTGCACGCGGCTTCTGCAAGGGTCGACACGATGAGAGAATGGTTGTACGTGCCGGGGGCCTTGACCAGCATCCGCTTGAATATCGGGGCGTTCAGGTCAGAGAGCTCCAGCAGGTTGAACTTGGTGCTGATGCTAAACACGTTTTCAAACAGGGGAAGTATTCCCATGACCAGTATGGCGTTGACGATACCGCTGACCAGGGCTATCCCGGAATAATTGGTGGTGGTATTGAGCTCAATCGGCATCTCCTTCATCAGCATGACGGTTAGGATGACAACCGCGTTAACGAGCCCGATGATAAGCCCCCCCCTCAGAAAATCCGTTCTCTTGTCAACGTTCGCGTTCACGTAGACCCCGAGTATTGTCAGGCTGAAGGCGGCCATCATGATGCCGAAGTCACCGCCGCTGATTACGGTCGTAAAAAAAACGACAAACCCGCCCACAAGGAGGGCGAGGTACATATTGTACAGGATGGATATCATCATGACAACAAAGGGTATCGGTAAAAGAAAGGGAAGTATGATCTTGTTGGTCTGTGCATATTCCGTATTCGAAACATAATAGGTGAAGAGCATAAAAAAGAGAACCAGCGAGAAAATGATGACCGATGACTTCGTGTCCGGTATGAGTATGCGGTTGTACTCGAGCAGAAAATACCCGAATATCGATAAAAATACCAGCTGTATGAGGATAATGCCCAGGATATAACTCATGTGGGATGACTCGGCATGCCGGTTCAATATCTCGATCTTGTTGAGTATCTCCATGGTTATGGTATCACCCTTCCGGGCAATGGCCTGGCCCTTTTTCAGGGTCCCCTTGACTGGTTTTACCTCTTTCATCTTTTCGTTGATCCGGATCTTTGTCTCTTCCGGGTTGAAGCGCATATTCGGGGTAAGATTTCTTCTTATAATATACGTAATTGCGTTAAGGGTATTCCTGGGCAGGTTTGGAGCTATATAGTAGCATATGGTAAAGAGGCGCTTGTTTATCTCATCCAGGGCTTTCAGCTTGTCCACTGTGCTCAGGATCTCTTCAGGGGGGCTGGGGGAGTTAATGGTACGGATCGCGATATTGACATTGTTCAGGTTTTCAGGGGGCTCGAAGGCCCTGTCAAGGATTCCCATTTCGTCATCCTCGTAAATATAGATGAGAATCCGGTACATTATCTTTTTCAGCTGGGTCGGGTTTGTATACTTTAACAGTTCAATGAGAATTGAGTCGTCATACTGAAGATACTGGGGAAGACTCGACTTCAGGCTCATCAGCTGCAGGGTATAATCTTCGCCCACGGGGGGATTTTCCTGGAGTGCCGCAATCACGCTGTTCAGGAGAATGCCGACGAGTTTAAGCTTCTCAAGGAGGACCGAGGCGTCCCGGTCGAACACCATGGGCACCGATTCAGCGGCAAGAAGCTTTCGATTATCGGTCTCTTCCCGGTTAACATAATGAATATCCCGGGGAACCATGATGTCCTCCCTGGCGATATCACCTTTGCTGTACTCGTAGGTGGTTTCCAGGATATTTATGGAGAGCATGGACGTGGAAATACCAATCAGGAGCAGTACCCCTGTGAGGGAGTTCCGGATATTACGTGTCTTAAAGATGAATTTGAAAATTCTCGGTATAATGTTCAGACGGTTTTTCATGTCACATCATTCACTATAGCCGTTTTTTTCGTAAGCGGCAACAATTTTTTCAACGAGGGGATGCCGGGATATGTCCTCCCTGGTAAAGGTAATAACGCTGATATCCTTGATCCCCTTCAGTATTCTCTTGGCGTGAAGAAGTCCTGAGCTCTTCGGTTTTTCCAGATCAACCTGTGTGTCGTCCCCGGAAAGGACGATCTTCGAGTTGTTACCCATTCTCGTGAGAAACATCTTCATCTGGGATATGGAGGTATTCTGCGCCTCGTCAAGGATAATAAATGAATTCTTGAGGGTCCTCCCCCGCATGTAGGCCAGGGGCGCAATTTCTATCCTGTCAGTCTCAATGAGTTTGCTGATTTTCTCATAGGGCTGAAGCTCGAACAGTGCGTCGTACAGGGGCCGAAGGTAGGGATTAATCTTCTGGAGCAGATCACCCGGAAGATACCCCAGGTTTTCTCCCGCTTCCACCGCGGGCCGGGTGAGCACTATACGCTCCACCTTCCCCATGAGGAAGAACTTCAGGGCCACGGCAACGGCCAGGAAGGTCTTCCCGGTACCGGCCGGGCCGGTGGATATGGTGATCGGTTTCGTGTTCAGTGAAGTGATATAATGTGCCTGGTTGATCGTTTTCGGAACGATGACCTTCCCGGTTTCCTGGAAGGTGAGCTTCAGTCGGCTAATCTCCTCCGGCTTGATCTCCTCTCCGGACAGAACAGTGGAAGCCAGGTAGTTTATGTCAAAATCATCGAATTCATAACCCTCACCCTTTACCCTGAGGACATCACTGAGGAGGTGGAGGAGCCTCATGGCTCTTTCGCTTTTCTCCTCCGGCGCCTTTACGATCAGGGTCGTACCCCGGGGTATGATGGTGACACCGAGTTTCTCTTCAATTTTATGTAAATTCTTGTCGTTAAAGCCGCAGATTCTTTTGTACAGAGAAATGTTGTCAAGCTCAAACAGGCTTTCTACCATATTATCTCTCAAGCAGTTTAATGGACAGTTCCCTGAGCTGTTTGTCCGATACCGGTGACGGGGCCCCGCTCATGAGGCACTGCCCTTTCTGGGTCTTGGGGAAGGGAATCACGTCGCGAATCGAATTTCTCTTCAGGAGAATCATGAGAATACGGTCCAGGCCCATGGCGATGCCCCCGTGGGGGGGGGCGCCGTACTGCAATGCCTCGGTCAGGAATGAAAATTTTTCACTCGCCTCTTCCTCGGAGATGCCGAGTTTTGTAAAAATCGTGTTCTGGAGCTCCGGGCTGCTGATTCGAATGGACCCGCCGCCGATTTCCGAGCCGTTCAGTACCAGGTCATAGGCGTTCGATTTAATCTCTCCCGCGTTTTCCGAAGTCAGGCTTCCCAATAGTTCAACATGCTCAGGCTTGGGCGCGGTAAAGGGATGGTGGACCGAGTAAAAACGTTTTTCACCACTGTCGTATTCGAACAGGGGAAAATCGGTTATCCAGACGAATTCCAGTCCGTTTTCATCGAGCCTGCCGGTTTCACGTGCAATCTTGATTCTCATTCCGGCCAGGGTATCGTTGACAATCTTCTCCTCATCCACGGAAAAGAACACCACCGCCGGGGCGTCAAGGCCGAGCCGCTTAACCAGCTCATCCTTCTCTTTCCCGCTGATGAATTTTGAGATACCCCCCTCCAGGGAGCCGGAGGCGAATTTGAACATCGGAAAACCTTTTGCCCCGTAGACCCTCACGTAATCGGTGTAATCGTCGATCATCTTCCGGGAGATTTTCCCGTCATCAGGAACGGTGATGGCCCTGATCACCCCTCCCTTCTCCAGGGCAGAGCTGAACACCTTGAATTCTGATTCATGGAAAATGTCAGTGCAGTCCCTGATTTCAATGCCGGTCCTTAAATCAGGGGCGTCGGTGCCGTACCTGCTCATGGCTTCATCATAGGTCATCCGCCTCATCGGGAGTTCCACGTCCCTGCCGGTGAGATCCTTCACCAGCTCTTTCATGAGCCCCTCTATGATCGAAATTACCATGTCTTCGTTCACGAAAGACATCTCCAGGTCTATCTGGGTAAATTCCGGCTGGCGGTCGTTCCGGAGATCCTCGTCCCTGAAGCACTTGACTATCTGGAAATAGCGGTCATATCCGGAAATCATCAGTATCTGTTTGAAGAGCTGGGGAGACTGTGGCAGCGCGTAAAACTCGCCCCGGTTTATCCTGCTCGGCACCAGGTAGTCCCGGGCCCCTTCCGGGGTTGATTTATTAAGAAACGGCGTCTCTATCTCGAAGAACCTGTTTTCCACCAGGTATCTCCTGGTGGCCTGCATGCTCCTGTGACGCATGACCAGGGCCTCCCGCATCTCCTCCCTCCGCAGGTCCAGGTACCGGTACCTGAGCCTGACGTCCTCTCCCAGGGTGTCCCTGGTATCTATCGGGAACGGCAGCGCCGCCGACTTGTTCAATATCTCAATACTTTCAGCCACAATTTCTATCTCGCCAGTAGGCACATTCGTATTAATCGTTTCATCGGAACGCTTCCGCACGGTACCCTCGACCATGACCACGTATTCGCTCCTGGTGGAATCCGCGATCCGGGCGTTTTCCTCAGACTGTGACGAGTCGAACACAGCCTGGATCATGCCGGTTATGTCGCGAATCTCGAGAAAGAGAATTCCCCCCAGGTCCCGCTTGGTATCAACCCATCCGGCGACCAGTACCCTGGTTCCCACATCAGACGTTTTCAGTTCTCCGCAGTATTTCCTCTTCTCGAACATGAGATTTTCCTTAAAATTAACAGTAAATTAGTTTAGCGTATGAAGGTTTTACATGGTAAATATTTGTCAAGCTGAAAAAGAATACGTTGACATAATATCAATGAAGCTGGTATAACGTTTAGACTCTTTGTTAATAAACAGACAATCAAGGATTATTCCATAATGTCCCTGTTCGACAGCGCGGCCCTCAATGTCGCATTCAATATAACGATTCTCATTATCTCCATAGGTTTTCTCTGGAAAGGGGCTGACCAGCTCGTTGATTCAGCCAGCCGTATTGCAGAGACCATCGGCGTGTCCGACCTGGTCATCGGCCTCACCGTCGTCGCCTTCGGAACATCCGCCCCGGAATTCGCCGTTACAATCAACGCGGCCCTGAAGCAGCAGGCTGATATTTCCGTGGGGAACATCGTGGGTTCGAACATCTTCAATCTCGGATTCATCCTCGGTTCCGTCGCCGTCGTGAGGACCATCCACTCCACGCGGAAACTCGTCTACCGCGACGGGATTTTCATGATCGCCATTACCTTTCTGCTTCTCTTTTTTTTCAGAAACAACCACCTGGCCCGCCATGAAGGAATCATCCTTCTTTCTCTTCTTGGAGCGTACCTGCTCTTTCTCTTCATAAAAAAAGAACCCCTGGAAGAGGATTTCGTGCACGAAAAAGCGACGGTCAAGGATTACATAATCCTCCCCATCAGCATCGGGGCCGTTATACTCGGAGGGCACTTCCTGGTGGAATCTGCCAGGTTCCTGGCCCTGAACGCCGGTGTTTCGGAATGGGTTATCGGCGTCACCATTGTCGCGGCAGGAACGTCAGCCCCGGAAATGGCCACATCTCTTGCCGCGGTAATCAAGGGGAAACACGGGATGTCAGCGGGAAACCTCATCGGGAGCGATCTCTTTAATATACTCGGGGTACTCGGCCTCGCCGGGACGATAAATCCGATGAGCATCAATCCGAACGCCTACAGCTCCCTCTTCATGCTGAGCGGCATGGTCATACTGGTTGTCATCCTGCTCCGGACCGGGTGGCGCCTCACCCGGCTCGAGGGGTTTATCCTGATCTCAATCGGCATCATGAGATGGGTCCTGGATTTCATGAAATAGACATGCTCATTTATTGAGCATTTAAGTCATTAATTATTATTGACATTTATTTAACATGATTTTAGAATTATCTGCAAAAGATAATCGGGTATATCTATAAAGGAGGGTTTGTATGAAAAAAAGTTTACTAGCGTTGCTCGTGCTGTGCGCCGCGGCTCTGATTATCAGCCAGAGTGCGTATTCACAAAATTTAACCGATGAACAGGTTGAAAAAAAGAAAGAAGGCGTCTATCTCACCGGACTTCCGCTTGTCAACTTCTCTTCGGATACCGGTTTTGGTTACGGAGCGCGAGTTTATCTCTACAACAACGGCACCAGGGACAATCCGGCATTCAGGACAACACCGTATCTGTCACAGATTTACCTGCAGTTCTTCCAGACGACCAAGGGGCGCGCGTACCATGAAGCCCACTGGGACCAGTTCAACATCTTCGGGACAAAACTGCGGATAAAGGCTTTCGTGGCATGGGACACGAACATCAGCAAAAACTACTTCGGGGTCGGATCAGACACCACCAGGTACAACCTCCTGGACGGGAATTACCAGACCCACAAGACCTATGCCCACTATGAAGACAATTTCATGAAAAAGGACCAGGCCCAGTACTTCGGAAACTTTAATCCTATCTATTACGCAACCGGTTTCATGCAGGGTATCGCCGGCTGGGGAGGCATGCGCCAGAACATGCGGTATCACAAGTACAGTTACATGAAACCGACGTTCGCCCTCGACCTCTTCGGGCCCATCGTCAAATACGTCGACTTTCTCTTCGGCATACAGGCGGCATGGATGGGGATAACCCGGTTCGACGGCTTCAAGTACAGCGTAAACGGAAACCAGTACTACCAGTGGAACCCGACCAAGCTCAACGTTGAGCGTCCCACCGGGTATAATGGAGGCTGGTCCAACTTCGTTCGGGCCGGTATCGCCTTTAAGACTATCGACTTCGAACCGGATCCCACCAAGGGCGTACACCTGGATTACTGTATAGAAATGAGCCAGAAATGGCTGGGTTCAGACTACACCTGGTGGCGTCATACGGTCGGCGCCCGGGGATACTACACTTTCCTGAAGCTCGGAGAGTACGAAAGGCTGACACTTGCGCTCCGTCTCGCCTACATGACCGCGTCCCGGGACATGCCGTTCTTTGAACTGAACACCTTTGCGTTCCCGTGGAACAGGCAGACCGGCCTTGGCGGCAACAGGACTCTCCGTGGCTACAAGGAGTCCCGTTTCATAGCCAAGACCATGACCCTTGCCAACGCGGAAGTCCGTATAAACCTGGGGGACCGGGTCCTGTTTAAAACCCAGCGCTTTGGGGCCAAACTGGTTGCCTTCTTTGACGCGGGTAACGCGTACGACAAGGCACACCATGTGGTCACCAGACCGAGATGGGACGATTATAAGTACAACTACGGCGGCGGTCTCCTCATAACCTGGAACCAGGCAACGGTAATACACTTTTACTATGCCCTGAGTCCTGAGGATTCGGCCATATCGATTGACTTCAGCCACTCCATACAGTAAAAAAACCTTTTTTACGATAAAAAAGGGGTTGTCTCAATGGGACAGCCCCTTTTTTTATACCTGATTTTTATGGAATTATTTTGAATTTTCTTGCATCTTTTTGCCAGTTAACAATCTTGTTATCTATATGAAAGAAAAAGAAAAACCATTTGTCCCTCCCTGTGACAGGTGCGGGGGAAAATGCTGCGAATATATCGCCATCGAAATCGGAAAACCGGTGACGAAAACCGATTTTGACCACATCCGGTGGTACCTGCTCCATCACAAGGTCCATGTCTTCATTGACCACGACAAAAAATGGTACGTGGAATTCCGCTCTCCCTGTGAAGCCCAGGACAGCACCAAACGGTGCAGAATTTACGGGAGAAGGCCAAAAATCTGCCGGGACCACGGCAATGTCGACGGCGAATGCGAATACTTCGACAATCCCTATAAGAGATACTTTAAATCTGCCGATGAATTCGAAAAATACCTCGAGTATAAGGGTATTGACTGGCGCTTTAAGAAACTGAGCTGAGTTTATTTCTCCAATACCCTTAAGAAGTCCTCTCCAGATACCGATCATACAAGTATGAAAGACTACTTCCTCATCTTTTCGATGGCCGCGGCCCTTCTTGTCGCTGGTATCGTTTTATATAAGAAGGATGTAATCGGCAGCGGAATACCGGTCAACTCGACAGATATAATTAATATCGAGGACGCGGTCATCATCGAGGGACTCGAAATGGAAAGCGAGACCCCCATGGCTGAAGTCACGGATGAGGGAAGGATAATATACGATGACAGTTTCGTGGAGAACCTCCAGCAGGATGAACCTGCTGACACCACGCCTTCCGTGAAAGATACTGATACCTCCGATGAGAACCCGCTCGAATCACTGCAGGAAATAGACCAGCGCTGGCATCTTACCCGGTACAGGATACGAAAGAACGACAATCTCTGGAATATCGCCAGGAGATTCGGCACAACATCCGCTGATATAATCCGCATAAATAATATTAAAAATCCTGACATGCTCCTCCCCGGAAAATACCTGGACGTTCCGAACCGCCGGGGAACCTATTACACGATACGGAACGGTGACAACCTGGGCGCCATTTCTATTCTGTACCGGGTCCCGGTTGAGAAAATAGCCGAACATAACGATTTAGAGAAAAACAGGATTCTTGCCGGAAAGAAGATATTCATCCCGGATGCCGTGGTAGAAAAAAGGGTAACTCAGAAAAAAATCTATGTCCGTAAAAATATGAGCGACGCCGGAACCGGTTTTGCCATAACCTGGCCCCTTCGCGGCAAAATAACCTCCGGTTTCGGTACCAGGAAAGACCCTTTTTCCGGCAAGAAAAGTTTTCACTGCGGCATTGATATCAGTTCTGACATCGGGGAAAAAGTGAACGCCGCAGCTGACGGAAGGGTTATCTTCAGCGGCTGGAAAAAAGGCTACGGTAAGGTGGTCATAATCCGTCACGAAGGGGGGTACATAACCGTGTACGCCCACAACAGCAAAAACCTGGTCAAAGCCCAGGACCTGGTCGAAAAGGGGGCGGTCATCGCCCTGTCAGGGAATACCGGGGCAGTTACCGGCGCCCATCTCCATTTCGAACTGCGGAAATACCTGACACCCCTGAATCCGATGAGGTTTCTTCATTAAAAATGAAAAATATCATATCGTTATTTCTATTATTTACGCTTTCAACAGCAGGACCGGCTTACGGAAACCTTGTTCTTGACAGGACCCGGGAGCGGGTAAAGGTCTTCTTTACACAGAACGACCCGAAAGGGGCCTTCGCACTGGTCAGGGGAAAAGTGCTCTCCTACTCGGCGCGGAGCGAACTCAAGAAAGAAGACCTCTACGGGAGGGCCCTTGACAAGAGCAAGGCAACGGTCCGCCTTTACACTCATGAAGGGGTCCGGGAGGGAGAGACCCTGTATGTAATCGACGAAAAGAACATGGTGGTGGCTAAACTCCGGGTCAGGGCCGTTTTTAAGAGCAATTCCTTCGGCTACATGGCAGTGGGGTACGGTAATTTCCGCCTCGGCTCAGCCGGGGGCCGGGTCGTTCAGCTCGCTTCAGAATCCTATTCCGAGAACGCCTACATCCATAAGGCCAGAGGGGACTATTACGCCAATACCGGCAAAGAGGGAGAAGCGATGAGTGAATACAAAAAAGCCCTCACCCTGGACAGGGGACACCCTGAGGCCCATCTCGCCATTGGCGAGATTTACATGAGAAAGGGGATGCTTCAGTTTGCCTTTAAGGAATTTTCCGTGGCCTATGATAATATCTCCAGGCTTTACGACAACGAAGACAAATTCACTCTTCTCAAAAACATGGCGCGGATACGGTTTTATGAAGCCTATGAGTCCTACCTGTCCGCTGATTTACGCGACAAGTACCGTCTCGAGGGAATAGAATACTCGAAAAAGGCCCTCGAGATATACCCTGAATCAGCTGACATGCACTATCTCATGGGCGTGTTTTATTACCGGGCCACGTCCTCTAAATCGATCCCCTACGACGTGAAGGCCCGGGACCATTTCCTCAGGGTAGTGGAACTGAGGCCGGATCACACAAAAGCCTACATCGGGCTGTCTGAACTTTACTACCGCCACGGGAACATGCGAAAATCAAGGATGTACGCGTTAAAGGCGGCGGAACTCTCCCCGGACAGCCAGCGGGCACGGGACATGCTGCGGTTTATAGAAAATTACACTAAAGGAAGAATAGAAGAATAACGGCAACGGTATAACTTCCTTGACTTTTCACTATCACGTATTTTATTTTGTATTAAGTGCACTTGCAGGGCACATCTAAAAACCAGTCCAGCGCCATTTTTTAAAAAAATGGTGCTGGATGTGCACCAAGGGGGCTTCTAAAAATGAGTTTTTTGAAGCCCCGTATTCTTATTCACGGGTATGGCTGTACATTCTACCTCATAACCGGTTTCTGTTGCTGATGATCTGCGTGTCATGATAATCTATGTTCTCCTATTCCTTCTGATCACATCCTTCTTTATTCATACCGCCATCATTGTACTCTATATCAGGCTCAAATCGAAACAACTGCTGAACCTCTTCCTGCTCACCGTTATCACCAACATGTCCCTGGCCATAACCCTGAGTATCCTGGCGCTGTCCCGCCCCGAACTGATCAGAAACATCAACCTGGAAATGCTCCTCTGGCTTTTTTCCGGCCTTATAATGTTGTTTCTTCTTTCATTTAAGATTATTATATTTATTAACGTATACAGAAGATCCCGAAATCCGGCCTTTTATCACACTAATTACTTCGGGAAAAAGGTTTACGAGAAGGGAATCATCAAGCAGTCTGAATTTCTCGGTTTCCTTTTTTCGTTTCCAATTTTTCTTTTAGTCGGGGCCTATTTCACGGCCAGGCTCATCAATCTTCTGCTATACGGACATATTTAAGGGAGATATATCATGAAGGTCAGCATCAACGATATTCAAGTCAAAGGCAGAATACGGAAGGAGACCGGTGATCTCAACGAACTGGCCCGGTCAATGAAGGAACATGGCCTTATAAATCCCCTCACCATAACCGGCGACATGGTTCTCCTGGCAGGATTCCGGAGGCTCGAGGCTGCCCGGCTTCTTGGGTGGGAAGCGATAGAATGCAGTATTATCGATGCCCCGACGAGGCTGGAAAAGCTCCAGATCGAGGTAAACGAGAACCTCTATAGAAAGAAATTCACCGAAAACGAGGAATCTTTCTATAAAAAGGAGATCGACTATGAAAGCTCCCGGGGCCTGAAAAGGTTTTTTCTCTGGATAAAGAGGATGTTTTCAATGCTGCAGGCGTTCCTATATGCACTGGCGCGGAGACTGTTTCGTAAGGAGTGACACAACCTCAATATGTGAAGTTCCGGGGAACATGTCCACGAGATCATACCTTCTCAGCACGTAACCCTCACTATTAAAAACCCTGACATCCCGGGCAAAGGTTGCCGGGTTGCATGAAACGTACACTATTCGTTTCGGCTCCATCTCCAGGATAGTCCTCCTTGCCTTTTTTGAGAGTCCCGCCCTCGGCGGGTCGAGAACGATGAGATCAGGACTGAACCTTCCCAGGTTCAGATCCCTGACGTCACCGGCGATGAACTTTGCGTTTTCGCACCGGTTCTCCCTGGCGTTTGACCGGGCGTATTCGACCATTCCCCTTCCAAGCTCCATGCCGATGATCCTTTTCCCGTAGCGGGACAGGGGGAGTGATAAGAAGCCGATTCCACAGTAGCAATCGAGTATTTCGCACCCGCTGCCCGGTTCCCCATAGTGGAGTACCCGCTGTGCCATGGACCACCGGAGGAAACGGTTTGCCTGGAAAAAAGAACCGATGCTTCTCCTGTAGAAAAAATCCCCCTCTTTTTCAATAATCTCTTTCCCTGTTTCAGAACTGAACACCCTCCCCTCCCAGTCTTCAGCTATAACGAGTTCTTCTGATCTGTCTCTTTTAGTGAATGGATGCTCCCGCATATACCCGTTGATGTTTTCGGAAAGGATGAGGCATCCGCCGGTAATCGGGACATGCCTGTTGGTATCCCTTTCATAAAAACCCGGCCTGCCGTCGAAGAGCCGTATCCGGCCGTGGCTCCGGTAATGGAACCGGTCCCCCCTGATAATTCCGGGACGGGGTATCTCGCTCCTGTCCAGCCCCCCTGTCCTGGCCAGGGTATCAGCGGTAATATCCTGCTTCATTTCAAGTTCGCTATCATATGACGCGTGGAGATAGGAACAGCCGCCGCAGAGGTGATATACCGGGCACTCCGGTTCAATCCTCAGGGGAGATGGCTGCTCAATCTCTGAAATCCGGGCAAAGGCGTAATCCTTCTTGCGGAGATAACAATCGGCGATAACCCGCTCCCCGGGGAGGGCCTTTTCGACAAAAATCGCATACCCGTCGTGATACGAGAGGCCGTACCCTCCCAGGACAGGTTTCTCGATCGTTAACCGCGCCGATGTTCGCTTTTCCATGACCAATCCTGAATAATATTTGACAATATATCAGAATATCGGTTTGTTATTTTGGGGCTTCCAAATAACAGTTTATAGAAGCCCCCCGGGTGCACACATTCTGATAAAACCAGTGTTTTGGGATGTGCCCTTTTGTTAACAACGAATTCCATTACTTCGAGGAAATATACTCTATTTATCCGGTACTGCCATGCTTTTTTTTGAACCGTTAAAAAAATTATCGATAGTACTTGTCTGCGCAAGCCTTTTATTCTCCTTCTCCTGCAAGAAGAAGATACCGATGGAGAAGGAGCCAAACAATACCTTTTCCACGGCTAATCCCCTGGAACCGGACGACGAGATTCAGGGGTACATCAACACCGGGAGCGACCGGGACTTCTACCATCTGGTCATTGCCGGTGACACGATCCTGACCATCCATCTTTCGGGAATCAAGGGAGTGAACCACTCAGTCAGGATCTGGGAGGGGGGCGCCGAGCCGAGGATGATAAAGATAATTGATGACAACCGGAAGTCCTCCCCAGAGGACATGTCCAACCTGTTCGTTGAACAGGGAGACTACTACCTCGAAGTTCTTCACGGCTCCCGGGACGCGAAAAAGGCCAATACGGAAACACCCTACACCCTTTCCGTTACCGGCCGCAGCGCCCTGGCTCGATCAGGTCGCGGTCGAGGAGCTCGAAGAGCATCGGCCCCCAGTTACCGTA
>CAZEPS010000042.1:0-21730 GCA_964514165.1 uncultured Leptospirales bacterium | reverse complement strand
GGGTAGGGGGAAGTCAGGTCTTCCAGGATCTCCCTGACGGTGATCTTCTGGTCTGAAGTAAGTTCAAATGGAAGAGACGAGATGAATTCTTTCACCCTGTCGTGATTTTTATCAGGGGCCCTCTTCCGGGAATGTTCCCTGACGTATTTCTTAGACAGGGAAAGGTAGTACTGGAGAAAAAAGATCTCGTTAAATGCGAGGCGTTTTCTCGCCCCTTCAGCGTGTTCGCTTGATTCAGGGAAGTGCACCCCGAGCAGGGCATCACTAAGGCCCATGAGATTGTTTCTGCTCAGTATTCCGATGTCCAGGGTGTCCGTGATATGATCACGGCAAATATCAATGGCCGACTTGACTATTTTGCGAAACCCGCGGGAATCGAGACCGGCCACCTTCAGCGCTTCCGTTGAACGGTAAAGGGGAATTATCCTGCCGGTATTGAGAAGATCCCTGTCCCCTCCAGGTTCGAAAAAATCGAAATCTGGGTGGACAATCTGTTTCTTCCGGTAAAATGTTATCTTCCCTGAGAAAAGGACCTTGTCCCCCCTCTTAAAGAGTTTCGAGAGATAGTTGCCCCCCCCGAAAAATGTCCCGGTCAGGGAGTCGGTTCCGTCGATAATCTCCACTTCGAGGAACTTTTTTCTTTTGCCCGCGAGAAAGACGTTCTGTATGACGCCTGCCACGGTTACCGTGTCGTTTACGAAACAGTTCCTGATCTCTTTCAAATCGGAGCGGTCGATATACCTGCGCGGTATGTAGTAGAGGAGATCCTCTATTGTTTCGATTCCTGCTTCGGTTTTCAGGATTTCGGATTTCTTCGGGCCGATCCCCTTGATAACATCGATATTTTCAGAAAGCAATTCACTCCTCTTCCGCTATGTACCAGACTGAGTTCGGAATCTGAACATACTTGCCGTCCTTCGTGTAGAAATAGGTGTATTCCCGTTCACCGGTACCCTCCGGGGTACGCCCAGAGGTGATTTTACGTATGCCGGTCCACCGCTTGATTATCCTCCCGTCGAATCCGAATATAGTGATGGTGAGGTTCTGGCCGGTTATGGTTTCAACCTGTCTTTTAAAGATGTTTCTCTGTTCGTAGGTAAAGAAATATCTGAAATACACGAACAGGCCGGCAATAACCAGGACGACAAGAGCGATTACGATAATTCGCATTCGGGTCTTCATTATTTACCTCCCTTGGATTTACCGCAGATTACGCATTTCGGATTTTTCATGACGGTTACAGTCTCGAAATTCATGCTCGTTGCGTCAATGAAAAGTATCCTGTTTTTCAGGCATTCGCCCAGTCCGGTGAAAAACTTAATCCCTTCCAGCGCCTGGAGGCTCCCGACAAGACCGGCAGTTGCACCAAGGACCGGTGTCGCTATACCGCTGTCTTTACCCGGCAGGAAACAGTTCAGGCACGGGGTTTCCGGCGGGTGAATGAATGAAAGCTGTCCCATGAATCCCTCGATTCCAGCGTGAACAAGGGGTATCGATTTTTTTACGGCCGCACGGTTCAATATCTGACGTGTTTTGAAATTGTCCAGGCAGTCAAATACCAGGTCAGAACCCTCTATGAGTTTCTCCGCGCTGCCTGCCTGTATTCTTTCAGGGACCGGGTTGACACTGATTTCGGGATTGAGTCGTCTTACAGCTTCAGCTGCAGATTCGACCTTGGGCCGGTTCAATGAACTTTCTGAATGGATCACCTGACGGTTGAGATTCGATTCAGCAACAGTATCAAAATCACAAATGGTTATACTGCCGAACCCGGCGGCGGCAAGGTAGAGGAGAACAGGACTACCAAGCCCCCCGGCACCGGCGACAAAAACATGAGCCTTCTTCAGCCTGAGCTGGGTCTCTTCGTTCCAGCCAACCATTGACAGTTGTCGGCTGTATCTCTTTCTTTCAGATTCAGTCAGCATTGCAACATTTTATCCCTGTATGCATTCAGTATACTGCTAACACTCAAAGAATCCAAACGCAATTACTTTATTGGCATGATTAAAAAAAGGCTGTTCCCGATAGAACAGCCCCTTTTTGGTGAGGGAAGGATTCGAACCTTCGAAGGCTTCGCCGGCAGATTTACAGTCTGCTCCCTTTGGCCGCTCGGGAACCTCACCATTTAGCTGGCGAGAGGAATTGAACCCCCAACCTACTGATTACAAGTCAGTTGCTCTACCGGTTGAGCTACGCCAGCAACCCATGAGCTAACCTATGTAATTTATTGCTTGTAACTGTCAATGATTTTTTCTTGTAAATCTTTCCAATTGAGTGTATCCTTGTTATTAAGCGGATGATAATCGTAACATATAGGATATTTTGTTGACAGTTAAGACTGATCTTTTAATAAATGATTACGGGGACTTTAACATAAAGTTTGTTGAAGTCTCAATGGTGGCACAGTATCTGAAAAACCAGTATTTTGATTTTGTGTGTGTTGTAAATACAGGTTTTAGGAGGTGCCCTTTTTTCCTGTCAGATACAGAAATCTTCCGTTTTTCAGGATAACACTTCTATCTGGAATAATTAATGAAATTTCTTAAAAGTATCCCTGCTCTAATTATACTTGTGATGCAGATTACCGGAATCGCCGGCGCCGAGGAAAGGGTTTTTTCTCTGAATGACTGCATGGCAGCGGCAATGGAAAAAAATCCACGGATCCTGTCGGCTGATGTTGACAAAAAGAAGTCACGGGCCGAATACCGGTTCGTTCGATCGAAGAGCAGCCTGCAGGTGAGCGCTGACATTAAAACTGTTGAAAGGCTGAAGAGCGACGCAAACCCAATCGGGAATTTTAACGTGCCCGGAGTTGATACGACATACGGAATCCTCGCAGGGGTGAACGCGTCTTACAAGATTATTGATATCCAGCAAAACAGGCTGGTCAACCAGGCAAGGATTAGGATAGATCTTACCAAGACCCAGAAGCAGAAGATTGTCAGGGAAGTGCTTTTTGAGGTTAAACAGGCTTATTATTCGTACATCATGAGTTCTGAACTTTTGAAGCTCAACGAGGAGCTGGTCGAAAGGAACCAGAAGAAGCTGAAGGTAGCCCAGTTCCTCTTCAACAGCGGCAGGAAGTCAATTCTTGATATAACCAAGGCGGAAGTTGATCTCCATAAAGCTCAGCTCGATTATGAAAAGATCAGAAACTCTCACCGGCTGAACCGCATAAAGCTTTTTGAATCCATGGGGCTTGGCGATCCAGGAAAGGACGTTGTCCTGGAAAAAAATGAAGATCTGCCAGAGCTGAAATACGGTATGGAGGATCTGAAAAAACTGGCGGAGATATATTCACCGGAGCTTCAGATTATAAAAACCCAGAAGAGGTATGCCTGGTCACAGATAACGGTTGATAAGGCCCAGAGATTCCCGGTCGTTGAATTCCAGTTTGGGCTTGGATTTGAAAACGACAGTATCCAGGGGCTTGATAATCTCAGCGAAAACTTCGCGTCAAAGAACTGGAAGCCCCGGTTCAGCGGCGCATTTCGGGCCTATTTCCCCATTTTTACCGGTGGTGCGGTGAGCGCTAAAGTTGACATGTCGAAAATGGACTATCAGAAGCTGGTGTACCAGGAACGGGAAATCTCCATGAATATCAGCAATGTATTGCTCGCAAATTACAATAACCTGAAAGAACTGATGAAACAGATTGAATTGACCAAGCTTTCCATGGAGAGCGCCAGGAAACACCTGGCCCTGGCCCAGAAAAGCTACCAGGGGGGTATCGCAACCCAGCTCGAACTTCAGGACGCCCAGGTGTCCGTTCTAAATGCGGAGATTGCCCACCTTAATGCTAATTATACCTATATGATAACAGTTGCCAAAATATCCCAGGCCGTGGGATTAGGAGAGGACTATTTATGCGAAAACTCAGAGAACGATTCTCCAAACTAGAAAGGAATAAAAAAAGGGCGATCATCATTGCCGGCACAATTATTCTGCTGATTGTATTTTTCCAGACGATCAGGGGGTGTGGAAGTGAAACGAAGGCCGAATATGAATATATTAATGTTGACCATGGCAAGGTGCGCCAGACTATTTCCGTAACCGGCAACCTGGAGGTCATGGATTCGTACCATGTTATTACCAAGACAACGGGAATTGTCAAAAGGGTTTATGTTGATTTTAACGAAAGGGTGAAAAAAGGGCAGCTCCTTGCCTATATCGACGCTTCAGACGTTACCCAGAACCTGAATAAATTAAAGGCCCAGCTTGAAAGCGCTCGGCTCGAGCTCCAGGTGGCAAAAGAGGATCTCGAAACAAAGAAGAACATGCTGAAAGAGAACCTTGTCTCACAGATGGCCGTGGAACAGGCGGAAATAAAGTACAAATCTGTGGAACTTCAGCTCAAACAGATAAAAATCGATTATAACCAGCTGAGCCAGAGGAGCAGCTATTCGCGCCTGACGTCACCTGTCCCGGGGGTCATTATTTCTAGAAATATCGAAGAAAACGTACCGGTTGCCATGAACACCCCGGTTTTTGAAATAGCCAGTAACATGACGAGAATGAGGCTTTTAATAAACATTGACGAATCAGATATCGGCAAGGCAGAGAAGGGGCTCAAGGTTACCTTCACGGTAAGCGCCTATCCGGAAAAGACATTCTCGGGCGAGATAGCCCAGGTGCGGATGAAACCGATACTGCAGGGTAATATCGTCACTTACCAGGCGGTGGTTATCTGCGACAATAGCGAACTTCTTTTGAAACCGGGAATGACCGCGACTGCGACAGTTATCGTCGAAGAACGGGAAAATGTTTTAAGGGTGCCGAACCAGACATTCATGGTTTCTCCGGTTGAAATAACCTACGAGAAAGGAAAGAAATTTGTCTGGAAGAAGTTACCCCGGGGCAAAGGTGATCTTCCGGTGGAAAGAATTGAAGTAAAAACAGGCCTCGAGGGCGACGATTATACCGAGATTTTGAACCCCCTCAAGGAGAATGATGAAATACTGTATAAGTACACCAGGGGCGGGAAATAACCGGAAATGGTAAAAAAACTGATTCAGATAATGAATCTGACCAAGACTTTCCAGCTCAGCGAAACGGTCAGCGTGCACGCCCTGAACGGGGTTTCATTGAATATCAACCGGGGAGAATACCTGTCAATAATGGGGAGTTCCGGTTCGGGGAAATCAACGTTCATGAATATAATCGGGTTTCTCGACATCCCAACCTCTGGTACATACCTCCTTGACGGAATAGACGGGAGCACCCTCTCAAATGATGAAAAGGCGGAGATTCGGAATCAGAAGATAGGTTTCGTGTTCCAGGGATTCAACCTCCTCCCCAGGACCTCTGCTCTTGAAAACGTGGAACTCCCCCTGTTTTATAAGGGAGGACTTACGGCAAGCGAACTTCAGGAAAAGGCCAGGTACCATCTCTCCGTGGTAGGCCTTTCCGGAAGGGAGAGCCATGAACCGAGCAAACTCTCCGGGGGAGAACAGCAGAGGGTGGCGATTGCGCGGGCACTGATAAATGACCCGGATATTATTCTGGCAGATGAACCGACAGGGAACCTTGATACCAGGAACACCGGCGATATTATGAATCTCTTCACAAATCTTAACCGGGAGATGGGGATAACCATAATCATGGTAACCCACGAACACGACGTGGCTGATTATACCGATCGAAAGATAGTTTTCAGTGACGGCAGGGTCATTGACGATATCAAGGTGAAGAAGAAAAAGGAAAAACCCAGGAATAAGCAGGATAGAGCCGGCAGGGATTAGACTTCTATGAAAAATATCATATTAAAAAACGTATATTTTTAATTTTTTTTGAATTATTCTCCTCAGAAACCCCAATTAATTAAGACATAATATTCCCCCATCCGATACTATAAGTGACATATACAAGCTGATTCTGTTAACAAACCTGGTCAATTTATTTCCAACATAATAGGGGTGATATCATAATTCACGATGAGGAGTTGAGCATTGAAAGAAATTCAGGCTATTAACAGATTCAAGAAGTTCCTGCAGGTAGAAAAGGGACTTTCGCCAAATTCCATTTATTCATACACCTATGATCTCAAGAAGTTTAACGAGTTTCTGATGTCCCAGAACAAGAGTATTCTCGAGGCGAGCCAGGACGATATTCAGCAGTTCCTTAAATACGAAAAGACCAAGAAAAAAAACTCAACGAGGACCCAGGCCCGTTCTCTTGCCGCCATACGGCAGTTTTACAATTTCATATCGGACAAGTTTGAGAACATAGACAATCCGACGAGCAAGATCGAGTCCCCTCACGTGGAAAAGACCCTCCCTGACTTTTTGACCACGAAAGAGGTAGACCAGCTCTTTAACTCTATCCGGGAAGACGATATCTATGAACTCAGGGACAAGGCGATTTTCGAACTCCTCTATTCATGCGGGCTCAGGATTACCGAGGCCATTGAAATTCTCCTCGATAACGTGGATTTTGAAAACGAGTACATAAAGGTCCTGGGGAAAGGGAACCGGGAGCGGATAGTGCCAATCGGTGACGAGGCCATCAGGCTGATAAAAAAATACATCAGGGAATCGAGGTCAAGGATTTCCGGGAACCAGGACTGTGAATATCTCTTCATCAGCAAGAAGGGATCCAAGCTGAACCGGAAATCGGTATGGAGGCTCCTGAAAAATTATGTGTCACGGATCAATATCAACAAGAACATCACGCCCCACACCCTGCGGCACTCCTTCGCGACACATATGATTGAAAACGGCGCTGACCTGCGTTCTGTGCAGGAACTCCTGGGGCACGTGGACATATCGACCACCCAGGTTTACACTCATCTGGCGAAAAAGAAACTGCAGGAAATTCACAAGCAGTTTCATCCGAAAGGGTGAGAAGGGCGATATTTATTTCGAGCATGATTCTCTCTCTGTTAAAAATCTTTGTTATGAGGAAGGGAGGGGCGGTGATCACATTGATCTTCGTCCTTCTTGTGTCCTGTACGCCACCGGCCCATTACCTGGTAGACAACCGCCTGAAAAAAACCGCGTCCCGTAATACCATACGGGTCCTGATTGACAAGAACCGGCAGGGCGTGACCCTGTCTTCAAGGAATGAGATGCGGATAACCGTGCAGGAGACCGGAGAGACAAGGGAAGTGAGGGGCAACAGGGAGGTACTCCTGACGCCGCATAACGTAATAAAGCCTGTTGCCATTGAAACATGGAAGACATTCCTGAACGTTAATGGCACACCATACCGCGGAAGCCTTGAAGTGCACAATCTCCTGGGCGTACTCCACGTCATAAACATCGTGGAGGTTGACGAATACCTGTTAAGCGTGGTGCCGAGTGAAATCCCCTCCGGCTGGCCCATGGAGGCCCTCAAGTCCCAGGCAGTGGCAGCGAGGACCTATACCTATCACCACTTGATGAAAAATGACAGGAAGAACATTTATGACCTGGATTCCTCGAGAAAATTCCAGGTGTACAAGGGGGCTTCCGTGGAAACCGATTCCACGACCAGAGCGGTGACGATGACCTCGGGGCAGATCATTACCTACAACGATGTTCCGGTCGTGGCCTACTTTCATTCAACCTGCGGGGGGCGGACCATTGACGACAAGTACGTGTGGAGGGGCAAGGACCTACCGTATCTGCAGGGAGTCAAATCGGAATACTGCAGTGAATCGCCCCATTACCGGTGGGAAACTTTTCTTACGATACACGAGATAGAGGAAGCCCTCAACAAAAACGGCAGAAGAGCTGGAAGGATAAAAAAAGTTACATTTAAAAAACACGATGGCAGGGTGACCTCGGTAACAATTGAACATGCCCAGGGTCTTATTGTCTTGAGCGGAAATGATTTTCGTCTCCTCTTTCCGGTAAAGAAACTGAAGAGCACTTTTTTTACCGCAAAAAAAATGAAAAATGGGCTCCTCATACGCGGTAATGGCTGGGGCCACGGTGTTGGTATGTGCCAGTGGAGCGCCAAAGGAATGGCCGAACGGGGTATGAATTATAAAAAAATACTGCACTATTTTTACAGTGATGTGAAAATACGCCGTCTAAATCCATCGCTCATTGCGAGAAAGCCTTAATCTGTAAGACAACCCTATGCCGGAACAGAGGACATACACCCGGGACGACTTTAATTTCGAACTACCGGACAATCTCATCGCCCAGTACCCGGCAGGCAAGCGGGACCAATCAAGGCTCATGGTATTGAACCGGGGAAACGGCGCTCTCATCGATGATCATTTCTTTAATATTTCACGATACATCAGGCCCGGGGACATTATGGTTTTCAACAACACCCGGGTCCAGTGCGCACGTTCCTTTTTCATGAGGAAATCCGGCGCAAAGGTAGAAGTAATATTCGCCAGGGAGCTGGGAGAAGACCGGTGGCTCATCGCGACGAACAGGACCAGGCGGCTTAAACCGGGGGAGGTTATTTTCAGCGAGAGGGACCCTGCCGTAACCCTTACCGTGATCATGAGACAGGATGATTTCATCCTGGTGAAGAGCAGCCGGGCCCTCACTGGAGAACTGTTATCCCGCATAGGGGATATTCCCCTTCCTCCCTACATAAGGCGCAGCCCGGAAAAGTCGGACCGGGTACGGTACCAGACCGTGTACGCGGCTGAAGAGGGTTCCGCCGCGTCGCCGACAGCCGGGCTCCATTTCACCGATGATATCCTGTCAAAACTAAAAAAAAAAGCGTCACCGACCTCTATGTGACATTACACGTATCATGGGGCACCTTCCAGCCGGTACGGCACAACGACCTGTCACAGCACCGGATGCACGCGGAAACATTTGAGGTGGGGCATGAGACCGCGGAAGCGATTAACAGGGGGCGGCGGGAGAAGAGACGCATTATCGCGGTTGGTACCACCAGCCTCAGGGTTCTTGAATCGTCACTTCAACAGGGACGTATTGTTCCGGGGAAATGTGAAACCGACATATTTATATATCCCCCCAGGGCGATAGAATCTGCCGACTGTCTGGTCACGAATTTTCACACACCCCGTTCAACCCTGCTCATGCTCGTCGCCGCTTTCGCCGGGTATGAATCCGTCATGAATGCCTATCAGCACGCGGTAGAAAACAAATACCGTTTTTTTTCGTACGGTGACGCCATGTTCATTTGCTGATAACCGGTTTTTTTGCGGTATCAGTAGTGTTAATTTTATGCAAGTTGCCGGATATTTTAACTTGAAATTAATTAACCTTTTTAAAGAATGAAGTACTGAGGTGGCATGCCCCTGAGGCGGACAACTTTAATAATAATAGAGATTATACTGGACCAGCATTCAAGAGAACTTTTTTTATGGAACAGAAGCCGAACAAAATACTCGTTATTGACGACGACCCTCTTATACGGAAGATATTCAGCAAATTTCTTACCGGTAAAAAGTTCACGGTACTGGAGGCAGAGAACGGCAGGGAAGGGCTGAGACTCTTTAACGAAGAGATACCTGATCTGGTTCTTACCGACCTGCGCATGCCCGAGATGACGGGGCTTGATGTCATAAAAACCATATCGGAAAAATCGATACAGATACCAATTATCGTCGTTTCCGGGACCGATGACATAAAGGAAATGGTCGGTGCGCTCCGCTACGGGGCCTGGGATTTCGTGGTGAAGCCGGTTGAGGATCTCGGGGTACTTGAACACGCCGTGGCGCGGGGACTGGAGAGGGCGCTGCTGATTCATGAAAATGAGCGGTATCATGAGAAGCTTGAAGAAGAAGTGAAGAAGCAGACCAGGGCGCTCCATGATGAACTGGCCATGAGAAAGCAGATGGAACAGCTCCTACACCAGAGCCTGGAAAACCTCCAGCGCGTCATCGACGGTATAATAAACACCATTTCGAAGATCGGGGACATCAGGGATCCCTATACCGGGGGTCATCAGCACCGCGTCGCCCAGCTGGCAAAAGAGATTGCCGAGGGGATGAAACTTCCTGAAGACCAGGCGCAGGGTATTTATATAGCGGGACTGCTTCACGATATAGGGAAGATTTCCATCCCCCTTGAGATTCTCAGCAAACCGGGAGAAATAGCCGATATCGAGAAGGACATGATCAAGATTCATCCTACCACCGGCTTTAATATCCTGAAAGAGATCGAGTTTCCCTGGCCGATTCACGATATAATACTCCAGCACCACGAGCGCCTTGACGGGTCAGGATACCCCCGGGGTCTGAAAGACGGCGAGATCCTGTTGGAGGCGAAAATTATCGGCGTCGCGGACGTGGTCGAGGCTATCGCCTCTCACCGGCCCTACCGGGCATCTCTCGGCATGGACTACGCCATGGAGGAGATTACCTCCCTGAAAGGGGTTCTCTACGATCACGATGTCGTTGACGCGTGCGTGACCCTTATTAACAACGGCTTTGAATTTGATGAAGACGATTCGTTTCTCCAATGAAAACAGCTGATTTCATTTCGATACTCGACTCCCTCTTCCCTCAAGATCTGCAGGAAGGATATGACAACACCGGGGAGCAGATTATATTTCCTGATGGGACCGTTACCACGGTACTACTGGCCCTGGATCTCGATGACAGGATGATTGACGAGGCACTGGAGGAAGGGGCGGAAATAATTGTGACCCATCATCCGCTCCTGTTCCGGCCGGTGAAGAAGATAGTTTCTGACCAGCCCCTGTCAAGGCTGATTATACGGATCATAAAGAACAATATCAGCCTCTATTCCGCCCATACCAATCTCGACAGGGTCTATTTTGACAAGCTGGGAGAAGCACTCGGGTTTACTAACATTACGCCCCTGCTCCCGGAAGGGGGGGGGATGCCCGGTATCGGCGCCCTTGCCTCGCTGGACTGCCCTGTTTCACTGAGGGAGCTTATTGATTTGGCCAAGAAAAAACTCAGCCTCGAACAGGTTATGTACACCGGGAATCTTAATTCCATGATCTCACGGATCGCCCTGGTCAACGGGGCAGGGGGAGGTTTAATTGATAAAATTCTTGCCGAGCATTCTGTTGACTGTATAGTGACCGGAGACGTGGGGCACCACCATGGAAAATCCGCGGAAATGAGCTCGGTTGCCGTGATAGACGCCGGTCATTTCGGAACGGAACGGATCCTCCTCCATTTTCTCAAAGAGCATATTCATGAATATTTAAAAAAAAGCCTTGATAGATCAGATATACGGATAAAGATATCGGAGTATGAATCGAGTCCATTCCGTTTTTTTTAACGAGATGTTATGAACAGTGATATAATTATCATGATTGAACTTCAGGGGTACTGGGACAAAATTCTCAAGGCCGGGAGTGATATTGAACGGAGCAGAAAATCGATTCGGCACTGGGAAGAAGACCTGAAAAAGTTGAAAAATGATATAGCCGGTTTGGAAGACAGGATAAAGGGGAGCAGGAACAATCTCAAGGCGCGGGAGCTGGTGCTGAAGGAAACCGAAGAAAAGGTGGCTTCACTCAAGAAACGAAAAAACGAGGTCCAGAGCGATAGGGAGCTCAAAGCCGTGGAGAAAGAACTCTCCACCTGCGGCGGTACAGCCGGTTCCCTTGAAGAGGAAGTCCTTCAGTTGATGGAGGAACTTGAGAGTGAAGAGGGCAGGCTGGAAGAGTTAACCGGAGAACTGCCTGAAAAAGAAAAACAGGTGGCCGCTGACCTGGAGCTCCTCAAGGGGAAAATCGCAGATAAAGAGAGGGAAATCGCCGAGGCGGAGGAACAGTTCGAGAAAAGGATTCCCGATCTCTCTTCAAGTCATCAGACCAGGTTCAGAAAGCTCCTCGATTCGAAAGACGGCACTGCGGTAGCGGAAGTGACAGGCGAAATCTGTGGTCATTGTAACTTCCAGATACCTCCGTCAGACGCGATTAAGGCCTCAAGAGACGATTCTGTGTCCGTATGCACCAATTGCGGAAGATTTATTTTTAAAAAAAACCAGTCCTCAATCGTATAGCTATATAGAATATTTATCCGAGTCCAGGACAGAGTGCCATTATGGGGACTCTGTCGGGATTCTACTGTTCAGAAATCAATGGAAGAACCGATGCACGGATCCGGGAAAAAAATGAAAGGTATGATTTCTTATGCTCTTGAGTATTGACAGGGTGCTGCAGCTGCTTGCAGAGGGTAAAACCGTTGATAAAATCGCTGTTCTGGCTGACTGCGAACCGGAACAGGTAATAGATATTATAGGGGACGCGAGGGCCCTGTTGTTAAAGCATGAAAAGCCCCACGCTAAAAAGAAGATTGTCATTAAAAAAAGCGGACATGGCGTGGATTCGGAGTTGTCGGAAGAAGCTTCCACTGAAATAAGCGAGCTTTTCGACGGGGCGGAACTGACAGCGGTGCCCCTCGATTCACATCTTACGGTTTACACTGACGGTGCTTCGAGCGGCAATCCCGGTCCTTCGGGAATCGGAATCGTCATCTACGACAGGGAAGATCGCCAGGTAGGAAAGGTTTCCCACGGGATAGGTACCCGGACCAATAACTACGCTGAATACATGGCAATCGTTCGTGCTCTGAAAATCGCTAAATATTTCAGGGCCAATTCGGTAAAAATACGGACCGATTCCGAATTAATCGTAAAACAGATAAGCGGGGAGTATCAGATTAAAAATATGACGCTGAAGAAACTCTATGATGAGGTCAAAGAACTCATGGCTTCTTTCAAATCATGCAGGCTTGAACACGTGTCCAGGAATTTTAACGACAAGGCCGACTATCTGGCAAAAAAAGCGATCCGGTAAGGCTTTTCCTGCATGATATCCCAGTGGAAAATACTCGAACATGATCTTACCGGGGACGACCTTTCCCGCATACGGGAGTGCGCGGAAATCCTGGAAAAGGACCCCCTTATAGCGAAGATAGCGTACCTGAGGGGATACAGGACACCGGAACAGATGTACGAGTTCATCAACACCCCCCTGTCGATGATGAACAGCCCCTTTGCCATGGATGATATGCATGAGGCGGTGATCCGTATAAAAAAAGCGGTAGCGGAAAGAGAAAAAATCGGGATCTTTGCCGATTCCGACCTTGACGGGATAACATCCCTCACCGTCATGTATAATTTTCTGGAGCAGCTCGGCATCACTCCCTTCTATAGATACCTCAAGGACGATGAAACCTACGGCCTGACCTTTGATATTGTCGATGAGTTCATTGATAGCGGACTGACCCTACTCATAACCGTTGATTCCGGTATTCGTGATATCAAAGAAATTCGGTACGCCCGGGATAACAACATAGATGTTATCGTAACTGACCACCATGAACCTGACGAACTGCTTCCCGACGCGCTGATCCTCAATCCGAAGCTCGTGAACTCCAGATATCCCTGCCGGGAACTGGCCGGGGTAGGGGTCGTTTTTAAGCTCTGCCTCGGGACCCTGCAAAGCTACCTGCCAACATACAACAGGAAAATACATATCGTCCGAATAAACGGTGAGGAGTATGAAACTGTGTCTCTGGTTAACTCCGAAATCGTGAATCAGGGGGTGTTTAAAGACCCCGAACAATTGCAGGGTATCGTCAGCTCTGCGGGTGGTGACGACCTGCTCTTTCTTCACGGCGCTGCCATACCAGATCCAGGCCTGTTAAACGGTGCAGAGGTTCGTTCGTTTCTGGAACTATTTAACAATATCTGCAAAAGCGATGTTGACTCCCTGGAAGGGGCATCTGACTTTCTCGGGATTAACCGGAAGTTGTTCAGCCAGGAGATGGATCTCCTGGTACGGATATTTTTCGAGATCCAGATTCGCGGTTCAAGTAAGATCCTCCGCTTTATTAATGACGCCCTTCCCCTGGTTTCGATCGGAACCATCGCTGATGTGATGCCTATGACAGGAGAGAACAGGCTCCTGGTCCGTTCAGGTATGGAGATGCTGAATATCGCTGAACACCGGGGGCTGAGGGCCATGCTTCCGAATGAGCGGGTAAGCACCAGGGATATAAGCTGGCACATGGCGCCGATGCTGAACACCCCCGGGAGATATGGTCAAACCAGTTTGACAGTGGACTTCTTCCTTCAAAAAAACCGGGAGACCCTTGATGCGGTAATAAGAGAAATTGAATCCCTTAACGCATCGAGAAAGGATCTGGTCAAAAGGGTTATTAACAGCATACAGGAAGAGGAAAAGAGTGAACAGGAGACTGAAACCGGAACAATACTTACGGTAATGAGGGATGACATCCCTGACGGGATGGCGGGCCTTATAGCAAACCGGCTGGCGGACGAAGCAGGGAAACCGGTAATCGTATTTTCCATGTCGGAAGGGAATAGCCTGGTCAAGGGTAGCGCCCGGGCACGGGGGGGAATCAATTTTTTTTCGCGGATCATGGAATACTCTCAACTGTTTGATCGCATCGGAGGGCACGAACAGGCTTTCGGCTTTACGATCGAGCATGCAAGAATACCCGAGCTCCTCGGGGCCCTTAAAACATTCAATTGCGAAACTGAAAATGACTTGATCGAATCAGCTGACGCACTCCTTGTTCCGGAAGAGATAAACGGCAGGCTGTACGAGTCCCTTGCCGCCCTTGAACCATTCGGCAAGGATAACCTGGAACCGGTTTTTTGTTCCACAGGCCTGGGAATATCATCTTTCAGGCGGCTCGGGGACGGGAACCACGGCAGGTACGGTTTTACCAACGGCAGCGGAAACCTGTACGCCATCGGCTGGAATATGGGGAACGTGATGGAGGAATTTTACAGAGCGGGGGACCCGGTGGATATCTACTATTCAATCGAAAAGAACGAGTTCAGGGGGGTAACCTCAACACGGCTTAACATACTCGAGATACAAAAGAGTGAATCCTGAACCTACTGCTGTTCGCCGATTCCGGTGATGACGACTTCGACCCGGTCAACCCTGCGGAAACCGTAATAGGTGTCAGTAACCTCCCTGTTGCTCATGCCGTACCTGGTTATCCTTTCTGGACCGATATCATGGTTTTTGAGGTAATCTGCAACCACCCCGGCCTTTCTCGATGAGTAGCCCTTATAATCATAACTGCTCGTGTGCCCGACGATCTTTATGCTGCTCTTCGGATATATTTTCAGCACCCGGATAATTTTATCGAGAGAGTTTTTCCCCTGGTCGTGGAGGACAAAGCGTTTATCATGGAACAGGTTCCGATCGGAAAACTGTATCCTGTAAGCAGAGTTGATGCGGTGAAGGTTCGCGTCAATGAGGGGAGCCGCGTCTGAGGGCGGTGCAATCCGCTTATCATCGCTGTAATACGGTTTCGTCTCTTTACCAGCTGTCCGGCTTTTGAAATAATCCCGCTCTATTTCCACTGTGTCGAATTTAAGCCTCTTTGCTTCAGCCAGTGCCAGTGCTGCTTTGAAGGATATATATGAAGATTTCGCGTAGAAGAGGGCGGTTACCAGTTGATTAGACTGGAGCATGTTCCTGGCGTAAACCAGTTGTATCAGGGCGTCGCTGTAAACATCATAGGGAATAAAGGGGGCGAGTTCCCTGTTGCCTTCAATGTCATTGGACAGTAATTCAGCCTTTTCTATCTCCTGCTGGATTTCCGAAGTCTCCTGGGCTGCGGCAACTGATGCTGATAAAAACAAGGCGGCGGTGATGAAAGCGGTAATGATGTTGATATGTTTCTTCTTCATTTTTTATATTTAATCCGTGCCTGTTCATTCTCTTTCCGTGCTTTATAAAGAGCCTGGTTCGCCTCTATGAGCTCCAGGTAAGCGATAGCGAGTTTAATCTCTAAATATGCACCGTCGGGATTGTCATTTTGAAGATGGGTTATGGAATTCTGTATATGTTTTTCGATAAGCCGTATCTCTTCAGCGGAATGGACGGCAGCAGTGTCTGACGTGTAGGCATTTAAACTCGCTTCCACCTTCTGCAAAAGTTCGGTCAATTGTTCGCTTGTACGCACCTGGGCTGTGAGATGCAACCCGGGATGCACGGGGCCCGTGAGAAAGCAAAACAAAACTGCAACTACCGAAAGAATAATACTCTGTTTCCCGTTACTTGTTTTTCTTTTCATGAGAGGAATCCGGTTACAAGGCTCTTTTTTGATTCTATACCTGTATTATCGGTAACTTGACGCTGCTATTGTTATAAAAACATCCCGGTTGAAGAATTATCCGAATTTATAATTTCAGAAAACCTCTATTTATAATACAGAATGTTACCCTCTGGGTACGTATTATTGTTAACATCAAATAATTAGATGCACCCTTAAACATTATACCTGCATATATAGTAATACCAAAAAACCCGTATTTCGTACAGTTTTTTTTGCAAAATCTCTAACGGCCATTAACCATGGTGAAGGGATATTTTGGAAAATATGGAAATTTATGTTTGACTTGCTGGAATATAAATACGATTGTATTACAAAATAAAAAAGGACTGCTCCATGGATATTGAAATTAACGAAGGCGACAGTATCGTTAATATCAAGGTTAACGGCGATATCGAAATGATGACCATCAAAAACTTCAAGCAGAAGCTGTTTGAAGTGGGTCAGAACGTGGACAAGAACATAGAAGTTGATCTTTCAGATGTTGATTACATTGACTCCTCCGGGGTCGGGGTTCTTATCAGCCTGCTGAAACTGCAGAAAAAAAAGGGGAAAAGTCTGGTCATAAACAAGGTCAGTTCCAAGGTTCTTAACGTGCTGAAACTGAGTTCCCTCTCCGATGTCTTCAATATATAGCTGAACCTGCCGGCTTTCAGCGGTTTTTTTGACCTCATATTCTAAAGAAAGAGAAATGCCATGGATAACCTCAGAGTAGGAACCGGTTTCGATGTTCATAAATTTGCAGAGAACAGGAAGCTCGTTCTCGGGGGGGTCGAAATAGACTTTCCCCTGGGGCTGGCAGGCCATTCAGACGCCGACGTTTTGATTCACGCGGTGATGGACTCACTGCTGGGCCCGTCAGGATTTGGAGACATCGGCATTCTGTTTCCCGATTCAGATGAGCGCTACCGGGGAGCAAGCAGTTTATCACTCATGTCCGAAGTGAGAAGCCTGCTTTACGGGAAGGGCGTGACGGTTATAAATATCGATGCCGTAATAATATGCGAGAAGCCTAAAATCGCGCCATACATTCCTGATATGAAGAGGAATATCGCCGAATCTCTCGGTATTGAGGAGACTGACTGTATAGGGATTAAAGGAACCACCACCGAGGGCCTCGGTTTTACCGGCCGAAGGGAGGGAATCGCCGTGTACGCCTCCTCCCTTATCAGTTTAAAATAAGCTGTTTATCTTCCAGAACTGCCGGGTGAAGATTACCAAAACCGAATAAAGTTCGAGCCTCCCAACCAGCATGGCGAACGAAAGAAACCACTTAACATAGGCGGGATAAAAAGCGTAATTTTCCGTGGGGCCTATCCTCCCGAAACCCGGCCCGATGTTCCCCACGGTCGCCAGGGCCGTGGAAAAACAGGTAACCAGGTCCTGCCCTGATGAACCAACGACGATTGAAACAGCCAGGAGCATGAATATATAGAGAAAAAAGAATCCCGAAATTGAATAGACGATATCTTTTTTTATCGGGGTGCCGCTTATCTTCAGGGTGAATATCCCCCGGGGGTGGAGAAGGTACCTCATCTCATTCAGACCCTGTTTCAGCAGGGTAACAATTCGTATAACCTTGATGCCACCGCCGGTCGAGCCTGACGAACCCCCAATGAACATGAGGAAAAAGAGAACCACCTGGCACAGGGCCGGCCACTGTTCAAAGTCTGCGGTGGCGTACCCGGTGGTGGTCAGTATCGTCGCGGCCTGGAAACTGGCATATCGAAGGCTATCACCGATTGTCGCATACACTTCCCGGTAGAGGACGAAGGTCATGACCAGGGTGGCCCCAAGGAATATGGCGATGTATGACTTTAATTCAGTGTCTTTCAGGAGTGCCCGGCACCTCCCGGTCAGCAGCCGGTAATGGAGTGAAAAGTTTATCCCTGCCATGACCATGAAAAAGGTTATGACGGCGTCAATATAGGCGGAGTTATAGCTGCCGATGCTGCTGTTTTTCGTTGAGAACCCCCCGGTTGCCAGGGTGCCGAAGGTGTGGGTCAGGGCGTCGAAGAGGTTCATGCCGCCGGCCATGAGGAGAACAGTCTCCAGCACAGTAAAGCCGAGGTAGATGTACCAGAGGATTTTCGCCGTCTCGGTGATTCTCGGTGTCAGCCGGTCAACGGACGGCCCGGGCGCCTCGGCGCGGAGGAGCTGCAGGCCGCCGATTCCGAGAATAGGAAGGATGGCCACTGTGAGTACGACGATTCCCATTCCGCCGAGCCAGTGTGTCAGAGATCGCCAGAAGAGCATAGACTTGGGGAGTGATTCGATGTCGGTCAGTATGGATGCACCGGTCGTGGAGAAGCCTGATATGGTTTCAAAGTAGGCGTCGGTAAAGCCGGGGATGGCGCCGGAAAAAACAAAGGGGAGGGAGCCCACCAGCGACGCCAGGAGCCAGCTCCCGGTAACGAAAAGAAAGCCGTCCCTGGTGGTCAGTGTCTTTATCGTCAGGTTTCTCAGGACAATTAAAAATGAAATGGACACGGTTGCGCTGACGGCGACGGTCGCGAGAAAACTGTAAAGACACTTGTGCTCGCCGTAAAAGGCCGCGATCGCAGCGGGGACAAGCATGAATGATGAAATGATTCCCATCACGATGGAAAGGGTCTTGATGATATAGCGGACATTCACTGGATTTCGGCCCTGCGGGTGAAGAGTTTTTCCAGTTTAGAGACCTCGTTCCTGTGGATGATTATGATGATGGTATCACCCTCCAGGATCTCAAAGTTACCGTGGGGGATGTGGTCCACCGCGTCCCTGCGGACTGAGAGGATGAGGGAGTTCGGCGGCATGTCAATGTCCTTGATGAGGGAGCCGTTGAGTATGCTTTCCCGGTTTACAGAAGACTCGATCACCTCGACTTTGCCGTAAAAAATGCTGTGAACGCTCTTGATGTCCCCCATGCGGACGAACTTCAGAATCGCGTCAACGGTACTGTCCTTCGGGTTAATGATGACATCGATGTTCAACTGGGAGGCGATATCGACATAGTTCGTCCTCGCGACCAGGGCAACGGCCCGCCTGGTGCCGAGCTTTTTCGCGTAGAGGCAGGTGAGGATGTTCAGCTCATCGTTGTCCGTTGTGGCGATGATGAGGTCATAGGTATTGAGGAGCTCTTCGCCGTAGAGGTCTTCATCGGTGATGTCCGCGTTCAGGATCAGGGCGTCAGGAAACCGGGCGGAAAGCTTCTTGCATATATCGTAGTTCTTTTCTATTACCGTAATTTTGCGACCGGTCCGGATGAGATACTGGCACACAAGGGATCCGATAGTGCCGCCCCCGGCGATGAATATCTTGTCTATCTTGTCGCTCTTCTTGCCGCTCTCCATGAATATTTTCGTAAGGCTCTCCCGGGTAGCGAAGAAGTACAGGTTGTCCTTTTCCCTTACGACAGTATCCCCCGAGGGGATAATGAAATTCTGATCACGTATGATGGCCGCGATAAGAAAGTCTTCCTTGATGGTCCTGGTTATGTTTTTTATCGACCTGTTAACGAAGTAGGAGGCGGGGTCAACAACCGCGTTCCGCATCTGGAATTCCGAATTTTCAAAGAGCATGACGTCGCTGGTCGCGCCCAGGGCAACGGTGTTGGCAATCTGCCTGGCGGTTTCGACCTCGGAATTGACAATGAAATTTATGCCGAAGAGGGTGCCGCTGAAAACCTTTGATCGCGAATACTCCAGGTTCCTTACCCGGGCAATATTAACCGACACGTTAAATTCGCTGGCAACGATGCCGCAGCTGATAAGGTTTACCTCGTCGACATTGGTGACGCTGATAAAGCAGTCGGCTGATTCGATTCCGGCTTCCTTTAAAATGGCAACGCTTGTGCCGTCGCCGGCGATAACATAGCTGTCAAGGTGCTGTGAGGCGTGTTTTGCGCGCTCAGGGTCCTTGTCTATGAGGACAACGTCCTTTCCTTCGGCGATGAGCTCCCGGGCAATCTGGCTGCCCACAACACCGGCACCGTGTATGACGAATTTCATAATTTAACGTTTTTATTGAAGATAACCTGGTAGTCAACCGCGAAATAGTTACCTTTTACCAGACATTTTTCCTAATGAGACATAATATATCTTATCGGAAGTTGTACGTGATACGGCGGACCTGCTTTTTCTTATGGAGGATTTCCTCAGCCGGTCTTGAATTTGCTGAAAAAGTCACGCACAAGATTGGTGAGACGGGTCAACACCAGGGCGCTGATAACCGTGTCCAGTATCTGGTGCAGCTTGACACCGGTACCAAGGAAGAGGCTTAATATGTCTACCTTGTAGCAGAGCACCAGGGCCAGGAGCACGACGATAGTGTCCCGGGCCATCTGTACGGGCCTGCTGTTTCCCATTTCCTTCAGGGCGGTCATGGAAAAGATCGCCATTATGGACATCTCAATGACGATGGCTATTATCAGGAAATTAAAAACGTTCTGAATCAAGATTTCCCATTTCATTGCTTTCTCCTTAAACAGCACGGTTCATCCATGAACTAATCCATGGGCTGATAACATTCTAATTAAATTTTTATATTTACTATCTTTAAATTTAATATACAAGCACCCCATATAAAAAGCAAGTCGAATTTTTACCGCTTAAAATTCCATTCCCTGTTATTGAAAAATAATTCCCGTATTATGTCCGATTCGGACAGCAATTCGTCCGATATTTCAAAGTTTTTGAAATCGGCGTTAAATTCCTTCGCGAACGATTCGGCAAGTGATTCGTTAAAATCAGCAATAAACTCAATGCTCGTTGCCCTCTCTCCCAGGAATGCGGTCATGGAGGTCACTCCTCCTCCGCCCCGGGCTTCCCCCTTCCCTTTCTTCTGATGGACGTTGAGATATGAAAACATCGATTCAGGGGCCAGGTCAAGAAGTATCGTTCCGTGCTGAAGCAAAACCCCCTCCCTCCTGGTCTGGGCGTTGCCGCTGATTTTCTGCCCGTCGGCGAGGATGTCGTTAATCGGCGAGAACCGGGCGTTGATGCCGAGTTCTTTCATGGACGCGATAATGGGGCGGCATATCTTTTCGTAGGATTCGATTATCGTACCGGCGATTTCCGGGTACTCCAGGGGTATGGAAACAGAGTAGGTAATCTCCGCGTCATGGTATACCGCCCCTCCCCCGGTTATGCGGCGGATGACCGGCACACCGTCCCTGCCGCAGTTTTCGATAAAAACCTCGTCCCGTATCATCTGGAAATAGCCGATGGTCACCGACGGCATTTTCCACCGGTAGAGTCGCAGGGCCGGGGGCTCCCCCCGTGAAACCGATTTCAACAGGGCGTAATCGATGGACATGTTCCAGTCACCGGACCGGGCACCGTCCATGATGAGCCGCCAGCCCTTCACCGATCATCCTCCGCGGTTATGCCCTTTGCTATTGTTTCCGGGGATATGCCGACCAGCTCAAGGCCGTGAGCCGCAACCGCTTTTTCTATCCCTGCGATGATGGCATCAGGGACTGCCGGTAATCCCTTGAGGGCCTGTTCAATGACATCGATGCCCTCCTCGGGATGGATGAAGAAGTCTCCTCCCAGGAATACCTGTTCAATTATACGATTCCGTATGGCGGCCTTTACGGTTACCAGTTTCTCCCCCGGTTCTTTCAGGGTGGATTTTTTTAAGAAGTTATCCATCAGTATAATTCAAGGTTGTGAACCTGATGATATATGTTCAGACAATACTTAAATTCTCAATAAGAAACTGTTTTTTTACAATAATTAT
>CAZEPS010000041.1:8372-22014 GCA_964514165.1 uncultured Leptospirales bacterium | reverse complement strand
CAGGGTTATATCAAACTATATTGAGAGATTGCTTCGCTTCGCTCGCAATGACAATATTTTTGAGATAACTTCTACTTAAACTTAACCACAGAGTCGCAGAGACACGGAGAATTTATTCTATACATACCAAATTCTGGCTGAATCGTTTGTTAGTATGCACTGCGAAAATAGTATTCATTGACATTAATGAATATTTAAACTCTGATCCTCCGTGTCTCTATAGCAACTTTATCAAAGTTCATATTTAAGAATTAGTGAGATGCAATGCTATGAATGTCGACATGAAAGTCAAGTAAATTGGATAAGGGTACCTCAATAAATCGGTTTTATTCATTTTTTAAAAGGGATAAAACCAATTTAAACCAAAATATGTACCCAAAGGGGAACCTCTTGTTTCATTATTAGAGATTCCCATAATTTATATTGACTATTTTCATCACCTTTGTATATTGCTTTCAAGGATAGAGTCATGGAAGAAAAAGATTCAATCAGGGACGATTACCTCAGGTACGGAGACCTCTGGACCTTTAATCTCCAGACCATAGAGGATATCCAGAGCGATATTGAAAAATCTTTCATCGAACTCGAGCGGGAGTACAATAAATTTGAACCGATCTATTACCGCGCCGAGCGCCTGGTGAAGATCCTTACCTCAATCTATTCAAGCTACAACGCCATCGACGGCAGGGACTACCTCCTGAAACTCAGCGCCGTGATACAGGAATACCGGGAGCGTTACACGCGGAAAGGAATCGACCTCGAGCTTCTGAATTTCCTCAACGGCAAGGTTACCGAACTGAGGGACAAATGTTTCCAGGAGTTCCCCGCCCTCTCCCATGAATATGTCTACCCGGGCCAAGAGAGAGAGGAGTGCCCGGACACTTCAACGGTTCTTTACCACGCTGAGAAACGGCCATACAAGTGGGTTACCTTTATGCGGAACCGGTCCTGGTTTATTATAAGGTTCAGCGACCTGGAGATAATCTATCCCGAATCGTGCGATTCCATGTCCCGCAGGGGCGACATGGTGCGGATAGTTTTCAAGGGGAGAAGTTTAACTTTCAAGGACATCTTCTCAAAATTCGAATCGGAGAAGGAGCCGCCCGGGTACTTCATTGCACTTGACGGGGGGGCAAAGAACTACGTTGCGACCCGGGTCGGGAAGCGGGTACTCTCTCACAGCGATATAATCACCCCGAGGATAAAACCATTCCCCGAGAAAGAACACCCCTGGTCGCCCGGTCACGCGCGGATCTTCGGGCGAAACCATATTGTTATACGGTAATCTTTTCTTAAAGATTTTTCATGCGAAACAGGAAAGGGCGATGAGGAGCTGGGACGGGCCGTAGAGCGCCCAGGTCCACACGGAGCTCTTCGGGACCGGCCGGTGGAACGCGTTCACCGCAAGGACAGTATCTGAAATCAGGAAGAGAACCGCTCCTGTGACAGCGAAGTTCTTTCGCTGAATTGAACCATAGTCCCCGGTAAGGGCAAAGAATACCATGAGAGCGATTACAGCAGAGTAGACCATAGCCGGAACGGCGAGTTTACCGGCCTTCCGGTTGATAAAAACACCGGATCCTGTCAGCATGGCGAAAAGAACCACGGTCGGCGCAAGGTGCCAGGGCTGGAAAGAATAGCCCTGCGTGAACGCAGCCACATAGAGAGAGTGGACCCCCATGAAAAAAATCATTCCATAGGGAAGCAGGTTCTCCTCCACTATCATGAGGAGGGTGTCCGCTACCAGGGCCAGGATGAGTCCGCAGGTTATGATGACGCGGTATGTTTCAAGATCGGTTCCCAACAGGGAGTATACGGCAATAAACAGCACGGCTGCCGTTACCAGGGGCGTGAGAACGTATTTCCCGGGAATAAATTCGCGGAAAACCGCCACTTCCCTGAGGAAGAGGATGGCGGAAAACGCTAAAACCATTTCGGCAATATTTGGGCGGGTAAGGATATCGATCATTTGCCGCTGTTGTTATCGTTATCTTTTATCGGGTCTTTGTCTTTCCTGGCTTCCTTTTCTTTTCTGAAAAAGTCGGAAAGTTCCCTGAGTTCATCCGGATCAAATCTTGAATCGACGGCCGCTATGTTTTCGTTCATGATCTCCTGATAGATTTCTTTGCGGTGGACGGATATCTTTTTCGGGGCACGGATGCCGAGCTTTACCTGGTCCCCCTTGATATCGATAACAACAACCTCAATCTCGTCACCGATCATTATGCTTTCATTCAACCTTCTCGCCAGTACCAGCATCAGGTTATCCCTCGGTCCCTGTGTTTTTGTTTATTTCCTCCAGGATCTTGTGCCGCACGGTGTACTTATCGCTGAGGGATATCGCCTGGCGTCCGAGCTGTTTCTTCGGATTGATGATGACCGGCCCCTGGAGGTTTGCCGTCATGTCGGCCGGTTTAGAGGGGATGGTGACAATGGCGAAGACCAGGAGTTCTTCTGGTCCGTCTGCCCCCACGGCTTCAATATCTTTTGAAGAAATAACGAGTTCATACTCGAGCATGAAATCAACCGGGTTGATGATAACGAAAGCCAGGTCAGTCTCGTCAAGGGCCTGGAGCCATTTCAGCGGCGAGTTTTCATCCCTGGTATCGAGCAGAACAAACTTGTGCACGTAATCGAAACCGAGAATCCCTTCGGGAAATGCAACTATCTGTTTTTCCTGGATCTCAATCTCGCCGAAGGGCTTTGTTTTAATTGTAACTCCCAAGCGGACACTCCTCTTTGATTTATTCTATTTCTCTGGTTGTATTTGTCAAACACTAACGGGGTTACCGCAGAAAATCCAACAGTGTCGGCTTGATGGTACGGGCACCGACCGCCAGGGCATACTGGTGCACGCTCTCGAGCCACTTAAAGTTCATGATCATTTCCGGGTAATCTATCCCTTCGGTCTTGGCCAGGAGCTCTGTCAGGTTGCCCTTTTCATAGTCGGACCTCATGGCCACCTCGTCTATCCGGTTCTGCTTGGCCCCGACCTCGGCGATGTGCTTGAGAACATTCTCAAGGCCCATATCAATGAGCCCCAGGTCACGGCCTCCCACGAGCTCCTGGTCGCCCCGCACCAGGTCGTCCCTGAGCTGGATGACCATTTCGAATATGGACATCCCACCCACGGTGACCGTCGGATTCAGATTGTTCGGCGGCTGGGGAAAGTTCGGATTGATCATGCCGAGATCCCGCAGCACCGTGCCGCTTCCCGCGTCTTCGAGCCAGATCTGGTGCGGGGTCGTGGATTCCAGAATCAGGTTGTTCCTCCCGCCCTTGGAGGCCCTGACGCTGAGTCCGCTGTTGTTTAACTTATCTATGATGATGTCCAGATTGTCGCCGGCCGAGATATTGATCTCCCTGCCGTCAATTTTAATGACCTGGTTGGTTGCCGCGGAGTAGTTGGAGACATCCCGGTTCGAGGTAAGAATCTGGTTGGTTGACCAGAAGACCTGGTTCCCGGGAATGCCCACATCGATATACTCGCCGGTGCCGATCTCCCTCTTTATCTCGCCGATATTTCCCCGGTATTCAACGCCAATCATGGCGTCACCCTGGTTTCCTGCGGTCAGGGTCTGATAGATCGGCACAAAAGGGTTCGGTGAGTCACCGGTTCCGGAGAAATGGCCCCCGAAAAGAGGCCTCCCGGTGCCGCTCTTGGTGTTGGCGATATTAACCAGCTCCTCCAGGAGCTGGTTGATCTCGGTGGCGGCCGCCTCTTTCAGTTCAAAAGAGGTGTAGATTCCGTTCGCGCTCTGGACAGCCAGCACCCTGAGGCGCTGAAAGATACGGCTCGTTGACTGTAGGGCGCTGTCCGTCATCTCGAGCCGGGACCTGCCGTCATTGACATTCGAGATGTACTGGTCGATCTCAGTGAGCCTGGTTCTGTAGAGCATCTGGTTCGTCGTCGAAATCGGATTGTCCCTCGGTAGCCTGACCGACTTTCCCGTGGCCAGGGAGTCCTGGACCTTGTCCATCTCGGTTTGATGACGCTGAAGGTTATACGTCATCGTATTGTTCAGCATCTGGTTGGTGATTCTCTCCATTGTTCAGACCTCCGTTTCTGGTTACACGCCCATCCTGTTAATAATGGTGTTGAGCATCTGGTCCATGACCGATATTACCCGGGCCGCGGCGTTGTATCCGTGCTGAAACGCCACCATGTTCGCCATCTCCTCGTCGAGGTTGACTCCGGAGACCGATTCCCTCAGGTTGGTCAGGTTTTTCAGGAGGGCCTCCTGGTTTTTTATCCTGTCTTTTGTTTCCTCGCCCTGGGTCCCGATGCGGGATATGACCGCGGTGTAGAAATCGTTAAACGTGGAATTGTCGTCGATCATGGCGTTCTGGCGTCTAATTCTCGCGATACGGAGGGCGTTGCTCCCGTCCCCCATGCCGTTCGAGGTGTTTACGTCGCCGGTGCCTCCCACGTCCCTGCCCCGGGCAGCGGCTATTCTGTCCACGTCACTTATAATCGCGTCGTTAACCGCGATATACGACGCCGGATTGAATTTCGGCGTTACGGTGATATGTTCCCTCGAAGGGAGGAGTTTTCGTATATCATCAACCCGGCGGTAGTCGAAGGCCCCCTGGGCCCCGCTCTGTTTCAGTATACCGGTGAGCCCGACGAGAAACTGTCCCGAGTCCTCCAGATGGCGTATCATGAAGTTCCTGTTCCCGGCATCCTTCGCTATGGTGGCCTTGAGGCTGAGTTCGCTGCTGTGGTTCAGGTAGGCCACCACCCCCATCCGGGCGTCGTTGATCTTCTTTATGACCGTGTTTACGGTATCAGACGCGTTGTAATCTATCTGGACATTTGATTCGAGCTCGTCGTTCATGACAAAGGTAAGGGTTCCGGTTATCCCGATGGCTGCCGAGGCATTAATCCTGTTATTTCCCGACACCTTGAACAGGGCGGTGACGTCGTTGACCCCGTCGTTATTCAGGTCAAAGTTCCCCTCGGTGTTGTCGCTGATCAGCAGGTGCTCGAAGAAGTTTACATTGGTCTCCCCCTTTCTTCCGAATCCGTCCCGGTGTATCTCGTTGGTGAGATCAACCAGGTTTATGGCGAAGGCGTTCATGTCATTGATGTTCTGCTGGAGGACCTTGTCCCTGATGCCAAACAGTCCCTCGAGCTCCCCCCCCTTCACCGCGACGTCACGGCCGGTTCCCTTCCAGACCACCTTGTAGAAGCCCTTGTTTTCAGGATCGAGCTCTGCCAGGAGGGGCCTGAAGACCTCGCCCTGGACCAGGTTTTCCGATCCGATATACACGATTATTTCGTCCCGGTCGGTTCGCCCGACGCTGATGTCGGTAAGGCCGGAGAGCTTTTCGATCAGGGCGTCCCGTCGGTCCTTGAGGTCGTTCGGGTTGTCCCCGACCACCTCTGCCTTGAGTATCCGTTCGTTCAGATCCCGGATGTCCCGGGCGTACATGTTTATCTGCTCGACCCGCTGGGCGATCTGCCGGTTCGCGTCCTGCTGAAGGTCGTAGAGCTGGCGGTACACGTGCTTGACCTCGTTCGAGAGGTTCACCGCCTTCTCCTTCACCACCTCCCTGGTGGACCGCTCCTCAGGGTACTTGGAAAGCTCTTCCCATGATCGCCACAGCTCGTCGAGCTTGTGACGGATGGACAGATCCGACGGCTCATTGTAAACGGATTCTATCTGATAGATAAAGTTGTCACGAGTCTGCCAGTAACCCATGGTGTTCTTTTCGGTGATGATTCTATCATCGATAAAGGAATCGCGGATTCTCTCGACCGCGGTCACGGTGGATCCCTGGCCGATATTACCCGGGGTGTTCGCCCGGTTCAGGCTCGGCACGTAGAGGGGGTCTGCCGCTTTTATGACCACCCTCTGCCGGGAGTATTCCTTGTTTTCAGCGTTGGATATATTGTGGCCGGTCACGTGAAGGGCCTGCTGATGGGACATGAGTCCCCGCTTCCCGATTTCCAGTCCCATAAAGGTAGAATTCATAGCGCGTCTCCCTAGGCGGTTTGATTAAAAAGGATCGGTCCCTTGACCTTTTCGTCCCCGCATCCGTCCTGATCATAGCCGGATTCCATGGCGTTGCTGTTCCTCAGGCCGGAAATGAGTATGTCGTAAAACTCGAGGTTGTCGTGGATCAGCTTTTCGTTGTTCTCCTGGAGTTTACTGAATTTCACCAGGAGGTTCTTCAGATCGAGGCCTATCCTCAGGAGGTGATGTGCCGAGTCCTCGTCCATGGAATGGACAACGTTTTTCAGGGTCGCCGGCATGATGAGATCGTCGAGGTTGTTGCTCCTGCGATAATGTTCAATCTGTTCCTCACGACGTTTTTCACATCTCTCCACCAGCTTCAGGAATCTCTCCTGGTTGAGGGAGATGCTTTCCAGTCTCTTGCCGTCCCTCTCCATGATGGCTTCGCTCTTCTGTTCTTCGAGGGCGTAGATTTGTTCGTATATTTCAAGTTCTTCCTTCAGAATTTTTTCCATTTCGATTACCGGTTGAAACATGGTTATCCTCCGGGCATTATTTCAGGACTATACACCTTTTCTGTTTACCTATCGGCCAGTTAGTATTTTTTTATTAGGATTAATATGGGGAGAGGTCCGAATAATCGAAGAAGGACTAAGGGGTGGATCTGTAGATAAATTTTGTAGAAGTATTCGCTATTCCAGGGCTTTTGAGAGGGTGTGGTGGTCCGGATATTCCCAGTACACTATATATGAGAATATTGGACCCTGTCTTTTCCTTATAATTATGTATTGAGAGCAATAGTTATCGGTAAATTGTTTCATTTTCTCAATTGTTATTGTATGCAGGTACTTTTTAATAGCAACAGCAACAATATACGATCCGGACATCTTAAAATTCTTTCTCATATCATGAAGTTTTTCATACATATCTTCATTCAAATATACATGAGTCGGCCTCCATTCATCAGCCGGCGCCCTGTCCTGATATTTAACCCGTGATATTTTCTTCTTTATATATCTGTCACTTTTCATCATTTCACTGAGAAGCAACATTATTATACAGCTTCCCGACATGCCGGTAGAGCGTGACAGGTTCTCGAGCTTTACATAAACATCAAATTTCAAATTTACCGTTGTTTCAATCTTCATTTTATCGCCTCGTTTTTATAAAGCAATACGATTGAAAACCCGTTTTTATTAAAATTTTTTAAAAAGCGGTGAAATAACAGTAAATCAACATTTATAATTATTTGTGAGAATACCTGGAACAGGGGAATAAGCGACCTTAACAGGGCCGCATCTGATGAAGGGACTTACTTTTATACGTTTTTCAAGGGGAAAGGGATCAAGTAACGAATATACGATTTACTGGTTCAGCTTATCCACGAACTCCTGGAAGTGAACCTCGCTTATGGCATCAATGTTTATTATTTCCAGACCAACCTTGATGATACTGTTATCCATAAAAATGGTATTTTTTACCTCGGCTCCGATGACTACCTTTTTTTTGTCCGGTAGAATCATGTCAAAACTGACGATGCTGTCCTGTCTGAAATAGGTGGTGTGACGTCTGTTCTTGAATACAATGCCCATTCCGCTTCTGGAGACATCTGAGACCAGAAAACGTTCAGTGATCTTTTCAAAAAGATTGTCATTAAGTATGAGTTCATTCATACCCAGTGCGGCCTTCTTCACGGCGTTGAGATAACTCTCGGTCATCGGCCAGGTATTGTTCACCTGAATATAACCGTAAGGAATCATGTTTTTATAAAGGATAGGCACAGAAACCTCGGATATAAACTCGCTCTGGCTGGACAACTTGTAGTCCCGGGAATATATTTCATTAACATATAGATTGAAGCTTGAGGCAAATTTTTCGCTCGGCTTGGACTTAAGATCTTCGATCAGGATCGGCCGGATGTTCTCCTGGAAGTATTTCATCCTTGGATCGATCTTGGTTTCGTGGATAAGCACGATCCGAATCCTCTCGAAGGAGTTTTTGAGATCATCGATAACAACGTGTTTAATGTGCTCTATCTTCTTGTCGTTCAAAACCAGCGACTGCTGGATTATATTATCAGAAACAATATTTTCAATATAGAAAATATTCTTTCCGCCGTCCGTATCAAGGTTGGCCCTTCCTTCCCTGCGGGAGGCCGAGATTATCTGGAACTTAACCGGCAGGAAGATAAATGTGTCCTCGTTCCTCTCCAGGTACTTCAGGCTCGTATAAATCGTATGCTCCCCTTTCCTGGTAAACACGAGCACCATATCGGGAACATTTTTAACCCGGGGTATCCTGAAAGCGACATTGTCATTGGAATACCCGAGAAACTGGATGGTGAGATCCCCGCTCTTGGTCTTGATATAGACGTCACGCCTGTCAAAAAAGTTATTGAAGAGGGTCGCGAATTGTGTTTTATCGGTAACGGTTTTAATTACGTCAGCCATTATAAATTCAGATCCATTCTCCAGAAAAGAAAAAATTAGTTTTTTAGAAAATAACAAACTATGGTATATAAAATATACCGGAAGTATGTCAACTGATTATTACATGATAACATGCCATGAAAAGAAAAAAGAATACACGGATACCGGGAAAAGTGAAAGCCGCCTATATCTTCTCGTTCCTCCCCCAGGGAATAAGGAGCTCTCTCGTCAACGGGTTGACCGATAAAGAGGGAAACAGGCTGAATTCCGGACTCTCCCTGATCGATGACCTGTCTTTGAAGGAACAGATCAATATCCTGAAGTTGTTTATCAGCAGAATGAAATCATTTGAACAGGAACGGTACCGGATCATCAACCGGTCACTAAACGCGAGCCTCCTGACCCTTTCCATCCTGGTTCTCGTCTGTTTTGCATACGGCCTGGCGTCCTACGGATCTGTTGACGGGATTATAAATTTCATGGAATCGGTGCTGAACAGGGGGGGGATTCACATTATCATCCTTCCATTCATAGCCGGATATATCCGAACCAAAACAGGAACTGGAAGCTTTACTCTCCTGACACGGTCTGGCAACTATCCCCTTGACGCGGGATTCTCTTTTGCAGCCGCCCTCGGGATTACCCTTCTCTTTCTCCTGACACTTGAACCGGCAGATCCGGTGGCCGGAAATCCCGCGCTTCCGGTCTTCACCCTGGCAGCGTCAGCCACGGCTGCACCGGCGGTGGAGGAGCTTTTCTTCCGGTACCTGCTCTTCCTCAAGGCCGGTGAAAAATACGGCTGCGTTCCCGCCGCCCTTTTTTCATCGGTGCTCTTCTCACTGGTGCACATCCCGGATTCACTCCCCCTCTTTTTCATGTATGCGGGATCAGGCTCCCTGTTATGCGGGCTTGCCTGGTTTCGAAAATCCCTTTTCCCCGCGTTCCTCGCCCACGGCCTTGCCAACGTATTAATTCAGGTTGTATGAAATTCAGGGTTCGATTTTGCCGTCAATGAGGGATATGGTCCGTTCGGTCATGGAGGCAATCTCCCGGTCATGGGTGACGATTATGACCGTTGCGCCCTTTTCGTGGCCGAGTTTAAGGAGGGTCTCGGTAAGCATCCGGGAGTTGGCGGTGTCAAGGCTGCCGGTCGGTTCGTCCGCCAGTATGATGTCCGGGTTTCCCACAATGGCGCGAGCCACCGCTATCCTCTGGCACTCACCCCCCGAGAGCTCACCGGGGATGTGGTGGGAACGCTCCTCCAGGTTAAACCTCTGGAGAAGAAACATCGCCTCGTCCCTCGCTTTTTTCCTCGACTGGCGCCTTATGAGCAGGGGCATCATCACGTTTTCGACAGCGTTGAATTCGGGAAGGAGGTTATGGAGCTGAAAGATGAAACCGATGTGACGGTTCCGGAAACCCGACAGGTCTTCGACCGACAGGTTGGATATGTCCTTGCCTAAAACATTCACCCTCCCCTTCTGGAAGGAATCGAGACACCCGATGATATTGAGAAGGGTTGACTTCCCCGCCCCGGACGGGCCGACGATGGTCACGATCTGACCCTTGCGAATCGTGAGGTCGATTCCCTTGAGGACCCGCAGTTCGTTTCGGCCGTACCCGTAGATCTTCTCAACCCCTTCTATCCCTATTATCGGTTCACTCATATCCTGATGCCTTACTCGTATCTAATTGTCTCAACCGGCCGCAGCCGGGATGCGTGCCACGCCGGCACTATGGCCGCGATGGTGCAGAGAAACACCGCGAAGATGGCGATAAACACCACCAGTTCCGGTATCACCTGTGTCGGGATCCCCTCTATATAGTAGACCTGGTCTGGAACAAGCCGTATCGGGCTGAAATCCCCCATCCTGAACATGTCGTACACGAGGATCATGGTGTTGTTGATCGCGTTCTCAATCCACCGGATGATCGAATCAAGGTTCAGGGACGCGGCCACGCTGAAAAGAACGCCAAGGGTTGCCCCGATAACCCCGATGAGAAACCCCTCGAGAACGAAGATTATCATGATAGACTTGGGCCGCGCCCCCATGGACTTGAGGACCCCCACCGCTTTTCGTTTCTCCATCACCACCATCACCAGGGTTCCCATGATGGTGAATCCAGCAGCCACTATTATAAGGAAGAGAATAATCATCATTATCAGCTTTTCCAGCTTCAGGGCGTAAAAGAGGTTCTGGTTTTTCTCCTCGGCCGTGACCCCGATGAACTCGTAGCCGGCCGCGGCCGCGATATCGATGGCCATCATGTCCATCTTGAAGACGTCTTTTATCTTGACCCCGATGCCGGAAACGATGTCCCCCACCTCGAATAGGCGCCGGGCCCGGGGGAGGGAGATGATGACCATTTTGGTGTCAAAGTCGTAATACCCGGTCTTGAAATAGCCGATTACCCTGAATCGCTCAAGCCCGGGGACAAGGCCGGTGGTGGCGGTTAACTTCCCCTTGGGAACGATGATCTCAATGTACTGGCCGATTTCGATTCCCATGGTCTGGCCCATTTCCCGGCCGATGAATATCTCAGGGCCGCCGGTGTACTCCATGCTCCCGTCGGTAATGAATTTCTTGAAGTCTCCGGGGATTTTGTCCCGGTCGCCGATGCCGCGAATCATGACCGGGATGATTTCGTCCGTTGAGCGGAACAGGGCCTGCCCCTGTATGAACGGGAACACCGACTCGACACCTTTCACCGATTTGATAGACTCAATCACCTCGTCGTAATTCCTGATGCCCGGGTCGATGTAGGGATTATACGATTTCTGCACGGTTATATGGGCGTCTATGTCGAGGATCTTGTCCTTGATGGCGGCCTGGAACCCGTTCATGACCGAGAGTACCACCACCAGGATGAACACCCCGAGAAAAACGATGAATATAGAAAGAAAGGTATTTGAAGAGATCCCCCCCTGGCTTTTCTTCGCCTTAAGGTATCGTAATCCGATGAAGAGTTCGTAGAGGCGCATCTGTTTTTCCTAACGCTTGATCCTAACCAGGGTCCTGTTCCACATGAGCCATCCCTCGTCAGCCCGGGGTCCCTCGGTGTACCGTATGAACTTCACCTCCCCCCGGAGAATACCGGCCGGTTTTCCGGTTTTTCGGTTCACCTGGGCGCACTCGAAAAATACGTCACGGTGGAGGTAGGGATTCCCCTCGTGGTCTTTCTCGATATCCTTCTTATTGAGCTTCCCGATTTCTGTCACCATGCAGTCGGTGAAATAGGTGTTCCGGTACATCTCCCTGAATACGGGCGGCGATTTCGGGAAGGCCTCACACGAGGCGTAGTCTTCGTAGTCGAAATCCTGAATCGCACGGGTCCATTTCCTGATGATGACGTCAGGTTCGGTAAAAGGCTTCTCTTTCTTGCACCCGCCATAAAACAGGAGTGCGCAGATAACGGCAAGAATAATTTTCTTCATCTGTTCCTCAATGTGTTGTCAGATTATATGTCCAGAGGGTTCTGGCCGTTCCAGGTGGTGTACTTTTTATCAGCGGTGAATTTAACTGCCGGAACGAACACCGGCAGGCGCTGGACCCCGTAACTCTTGTCGTCTACACCCCAGTCGGCCGGCGGCAGGTCGGTGAGCAGCACGAGGTACATGATGGTGTCGTTAAAGTCGATCTCACCGGTCATGTCCTCGATGCCGAGCTTCACGAAGTGGGCGGCCCCTCCCCGGAGGACCCCCTTCCCCAGCAGTTCGACCCCGGCGGGCCTGTTGTTGATGACCTGGCAGTTCAGGTAGAGGTGCTCCTTCTGGAAGCCGAAGAGCTTCATGCGGCAGTATGTGCTGTTGTCTATCCGGGTGGCCGTCCAGCAGAACGCGTCTCCGGTGCGGAACCGGTACCGGTTTACCTGCTTGAAGCTGTTCTCCTTCAACTCCTCGGTAAACTCGCCGGGGAGCTCAGGGGAGACGGTGTAAAAGAATTCCGTGGTGATGGAGTTGAACTCGGTTCGGTCCCGGGCGTACCAGAGGCCGATGTAGGAATAGTCCTTTTTCAGTTTGCCGATATCGATGAAGAGGGCGTCACCCTTGTCCTCTCCCTTGAATTCCTTTTCAATGATCTTAACCGTATCTTCGTGCATGCAGTACCCCTGTCAAACAAGCCCGGGTTCCTTCTCGCTGAAAACCAGGGCAGAGAACTTTTCAATCTTCGTGCTCCCATCCTTCCAGGCGTTGCCCGGGAGCCCCGCTTTGTAGCAGGTGTGTTCGAGAAAGGTCTCCAGGTCCCATCCCTGCTCAACCGGCACCTGAGGCAGGAGGAGGCCCGAGTGATACCCGCGTGAAATGATGAGACCGTCACGGCCCACGACGATGTCGTTGATGTCGGCAACCGGTTCAATGGGAGTAAGGATGGATATCTCCAGGTCAATTTCATCGTACTCGATAATATTCAACGGTTTGAACCGGGGGTCCCTGAAAGCGGCTGATTTTGCCATGTCACGAATCGTGTCCGGTATTTCTTTAATACCCTCGATATAACCGATGCAGCCCCTGAGTTGTTCGTTCCGGTGAAGGCTGACGAAAGCCCCGCACCTGTTTTTATAGACCTCGTCTTCAAGTTTCAGGTCTTTATGGGGTGGCTCCCTCCCAACTTCTTCGGCAATGGTATTTCGTGCCAGGCGAAGGAGTTCCTTTTTCTGTTCATCGGTCAACTCTAACATAAGAGCACCTCGAGGTTTTTTATAGACTCGTATCATACAAATCTTGCCGCATCTGTCAATTCAAAAGAAGAAAAGTTCAAATTAATATACATAACGTTTTTTATTATTTGACATATTCCGCGGCGAATAATTAGTAGTAACTCATCCATTCCATGATATAAAAAAATTCCAGATGATATTTCATTCGATCGAGTTTCTTATTTTTTTCCCGACGGTTGTCCTTCTCTACTTTGTACTGAAGAACCGCCGGTTTCGGTATCTCATGCTCCTCGCCGCCAGCTATATCTTCTACATGAGCTGGAACCCGAAATATATATTTCTCATTGTAACATCAACGCTCGTCACCTATATCACGGGTCTCCTGATGGGGAAAACCGAAAACAAAGCCGCACGAAAGCGGTATGTCGTGATCAGCCTTCTTGTTAACCTTGGCCTCATTCTCGCTTTTAAATACTTTAACTTTTTCAACCAGTCCTTTGCCGAACTATTCAGCATGTTGAAGGTAACCTGGCCCATACCGGATTTCAGTTTCCTCCTTCCGGTGGGAATATCGTTCTACACCCTCCAGGCGCT
>CAZEPS010000041.1:0-8362 GCA_964514165.1 uncultured Leptospirales bacterium | reverse complement strand
GTACCGCGGCGACAAGGAGCCTGAAAAGGATTTCATGATTTTCGCCCTCTATGTGTCTTTCTTTCCCCAGCTTGTTGCCGGACCGATTGAACGTTCCTGGCACCTGCTGCCCCAGTTCGAAAACACATACAGTTTTGATTATAAGCGGATAACCTTCGGACTGAAACTCATGGCATGGGGCTTTTTCAAGAAGCTCGTCATTGCGGACAAGGCCGGGGTTTTAGTTGATGGTGTATTCCAGAACGTCCATGATCATACCGGTATAACCCTGATTGTCGCCGCGCTCCTCTTTCCGATGCAGGTGTATTGTGATTTTTCCGGTTATACCGATATCGCTATCGGCTCCGCCGAGGTAATGGGGATTAACCTGATCAAGAATTTTAAACGGCCGTTCTTCTCGAAATCAATAGCCGAGTTCTGGAGGCGGTGGCACATGTCCCTCATGTTCTGGTTCCGGGACTACCTCTATATACCAATTGGGGGGAACAGGGTCTCTAAAATCCGCCATTACATTAACATACTTACGGTTTTCGCCATAAGCGGATTATGGCACGGTGCCAACTGGACCTACATCTTCTGGGGAACAATGAACGGCATGTTCATCCTCGTTTCAAGATTTACTGAAAAACTCCGGGGGAAGCTCCGCTCCCTGCTGCGAATTGAGTATATGCCGCGCTTTAAAAAACTGTACCAGGCCGGAACAACCTACCTCCTGTTCGCCTGGAGTATGATATACTTCAGATCCAGCAGCATTTCTGAAGGTTTTTATGTAAACGCTCACCTTTTCAAGGGAATAAAAGAGCAGCTTGCAGCCATGAAATTTAACCTTTTTGCTGGAGGTATGACGGCCGGCAAGTTCGCCATTCTGCTCCTGTCGATTGGAATCCTTTTTTTCATGGAAATGAAAGAGCGGTCAGGTTCAATACGTGAACAACTGATGAACAAGCCCGTTGCCTTCAGAATAATAATGTATGCAATGCTGATACTGTACATATATGTCTTTGGTGAATTCGGTGAAAAGAGATTCATCTATTTTCAGTTTTAGGACACGATGATACAGGTTTTACCATGAAAAAATTAGCCACACGAACAGCACTGGTCCTCATTCTTGCTTTTGGCCCTTTGGTCATATACAATTATACCTTTGATCGTTTTTCAATACTCAGGAGGGGTTTTGTCGAGCAATATCCGCTTGAGCCGAATTGCCGGTATCTGAAAGTTAAATTTATTCTCGAAAACCCGAACAGATTCGATTCTTTTGTCTTCGGTTCCTCAAAGGCCGGCCTTATTTACACCTCGAAGATAAAAGACCCGCGGTACTACAACTTCAGCTACAGCCAGGGGGTCCCAGGTGAATGGCTCTACGATTTAGATTTTCTTATCAAAAAGGACATCGTGATTAAGAATGTCCTCCTCGCCGTGGACGAGGTCTCATACCGGTATGACCCGGAAGATCACATGAAACGCAACGACCGGCATCATTACACCGATGACATCCTCGAAAAAATGACTTATTTCGGGAAGCTCCTCTTCCTCAAGCCCCAGCTCATTGACCTTGTCTACTATTTCAAGAACAGAAAAAGTGTTGCCGTCATCCTCGATATCATCCACGACGGCCAGACCTACGCTCCACTCTTTGACAAGCGGATAGCTGAAAACCCGAAGGAGTATTATTCGTCACATATATTCAAGGCGCGCCATATCCTCAACCCGGGGAATGTCAATCGGTTGGACGAGACCATTGCTGAAATAAAAGAATTCAGGGATCTCTGCATCAAGAACAACATCAACCTGACCGTTGTCTTCCACCCGAACCACAAGGACAGGCTTCTGTATGTGAACACAAAGGAGCTTTCCCTCTTCATGGAAAAACTGGCAGGTCTTGTTGATTACTACGATTTCAGCGGCCTGAATTCCATCAGCACCAACGATTTCATGTTCTATGATATCGCCCATTTTAGACCGATAGTGGGTGACATGATAATGAAAAAAACCATGAATGTTGATCTTCCCGTCAACGTGCCGGGTGATTTCGGGGTACTGGTAACAAAAGAAAACGCCGGGGAACACCTCGAACGGATGTTTGCCGCTATCAAACAATACCAGTTGCAGAATAAAAAGAAATAACCTTTTACCGGTATTATCCCTTCTCCCGCTATTTCACGAACGCCGCTGACAGGTACCCAACGACCTGGGATTTCGGACCGGCCGTGTCGCCGGAATTGGCGTATTTTATAATCTCTACACCGGTTGCTCCGAGCTTTCTCGACGCTATCATCCCGGTCAAAACCGGTCCTTCGCCGCAGGCCTCAGCCTTCCGTGACCTGCACACCTCGTACACGAGGTTTTCGTCAAAACTCTTTATCCGATCGATCAGGTTATTGTCGATTTCCCGGGCAACGTCGTAGGAGTGGTAATGGGAAAGGTCAGTTGACACGACGATGCCGTACTTTCGCTTTTCACCGGAAAGCACCTCGGCAACGGCATCGGCAAGGACCGAGCAGACCGACAGTTCCGTGGTGCCGATAATTATCGGCACGATGGTAAAGTTCCCGAGAACCTTCTGCAGAAAGGGGACCTGCACCTCCAGGGAATGCTCGCTCAGATGGGCCTCCTTGACGAAACCGAAATGCTGTTTCTTCACGAGCACTTTGCCTATTGTTTCGTCGATATCAACGTCCCCCAGGGGGGTGCGGTAAATCCCCTCAGGAATGACCGAGGCCCCGTCAAAACGGGCCCGGTGCGACGGGGCGAGCACCACGGCCACCTCAATGTCGCTGTCCATGTTGACAAAGGAATATGCTGCCACCGGCCCGGAATAAACGTACCCGGCGTGGGGCGATATGAGCCCCACGGCCTCCCGGGATATTTTTCCTTCCGAGGCCTCCCGGAGATAGGTATCAATCATGTCGTTCAGTTCACCAGGAATTGACGGATAGAACGCCCCCGCGACAACCGGTTCTCTCACCCACATGGACATCCTCCTTTCATGAAGTTCATGGTTGTAATTTACCGGGGTTCCGGGGATAATTCAAGTTGAATTTCAGCGATGATTTTTTCCGCCGTTTCCCGTTTCGTCATCATCTCGAGATTGACCCGGCGCCCTCCCCTCATGAACATGGTGATGACGTTTGTGTCGCCGCCGAAACCGGCCCCCTTTCGTGACACGTCGTTCAGGCATATCATGTCGAGGTTTTTTTCTTTCAACTTGCTCTTGGCGTACTGCTCTACGTTGGTCGTCTCAGCGGCGAAACCGACCAGGAACAGGTTATTCAACTCTCCCGACTCATTCATCCGGGAGACCTGTTTCAGGATGTCCGGGGTCCGGGCCAGTTCCAGGGTGAGGTTTCCACTTGTCTTTTTCATCTTGATTTCGGATTTTATCGCCGGCCGGTAATCGGCAGGGGCCGCCGCCATGATGAGTACCGCCCCGTCGGTGAGTTCGCCCTTCACCGCATTGAGGAGATCGGCGGTCGATTCAATCGCGACCGTCCGGTATTTTTTACTTCTGAGAAGTTCCCGGCTCACCGGTCCGTGAACGAGGACCGTCTCCCGGGCCAGGCGGGACGCGCTGTCTGCCAGGGCGATACCCATTCTCCCGCTCGATGGGTTCGAAATGAACCTGACCGGGTCGAGCCACTCCCTGGTCGGGCCTGCGGTGACGATGACTTTCCTGTCACGCAACGGCATTTTTCGCGGCCTCGAAGATGGTCTCAATGTCGGCCAGCTTGCCGTACCCGTGGTCCCCGCAGGCCACGTCCCCCTCGGTCGGCTCCACGAAAAGCACCCCCCACGATTTCAGGGTCGCCATGTTGCGCTGGACCGCCTTGTGCCGGTACATGTTCGGGTTCATCGCCGGGGCGATGAGGACCGGGCAGACCACCGAAAGGAAGGTGGTGGTGAGGAGGTCATCGGCGATACCGGAGGCGAACTTTCCGATGACGTTGGCCGTTGCCGGGGCTACGAGAAAAAGCGCGGCGTTTTCCTTGAGTTCGATGTGCCCCATTACGCGGCGCTCCCGGGCGAAGGTGTCGGTATAGACCGGGTTGCCGGAAAGGGTCTCCAGGGTCAGGGGGGTGACCAGGTGCAGGGCGTTGGACGTCACCACGTGGTGCACGTCGAATCCGTCCTTGACGAAAAGCCGGGTAAGATCGCACGCCTTGTAGGCCGCGATGGAGGAGGATACGCCGAGTATGATCTTTTTCATTTATGGTCACTCCCTTTTGAATATTTTTTCCAGGCCGGATTTTTCGATGGTGAAGACGTATGGCCTTCCGTGGGGGCAGCGCCGGTCACGGGTCTCGTCCATCGACTCCTCGATTAGAATGGATATTTCATCCCCTGACAGCCGGTCACCGGCGCGCTTCGCCGCGTGGCAGGCAGCGGACGCGGCGATCCTCTTCGCGATGCTGAATTCACCGCTTTCGCCCTTCACATTTTCGAGAAATTCCCTGATAAAGGTCTCCCCGTCGATGTTTTTCGCCATCTCAGGGGCTGACCTGACCGTGATAGACCTGTCGGAAAACTCGTCGATCATGAACCCGAGTTCGGTGAACGCCGGCCGGTTCTCCATCACCAGGTGAAAATCGTCCAGGGAGAGTTCGATCACCCGGGGAAAAAGGAGCTCCTGCACCTCGGGCCTCTCCCCCTTTTCAAGGATAGAGTCGTAGATAATCCGCTCATGGGCCGCGTGGAAATCGATAAAGAAGAGGGCCGAGCCCTTTTCCACGATTATGTAGGTGTCAAAGGCGATGCCGATGATCCGGTAACCGCTTTCCCGTCCCGCGTCACGGTAGGAATCAGGGAGCTCTTTCACGATGAGTGACGAGATGCCGGTTTCTGCCTCGTTCGTCGACGGGTTGATATTCTGCCGGGTATTCTCAAAGGGAAGGCGGTGCTCAGTTTCGCCTGACGGCTCAATGTCCGCCTGTGGAGAATGAACCGCCCTGAACCGGTTTCCTGATATCTCGTGGGCGCGGTTCAGCACCTTTCCAGCGAGCTGAAGTATGAGGCTGTCTATATATTTCTGGTCGAAGAATTTCACTTCTTTCTTTGTGGGATGGACGTTCACGTCAACCAGTTCCGGCTTTATGTCGATAAACACGATACCGGCAGGGTACTGCCCCCTGGGGGCCACGGCCTCGTAAGCCCGGGAAAGGATGAAACCGAAGTACCGGTACTCCACCGGCCGCCGGTTCACGAAGAGCATCTGCATAATCCGTGACGACTTGAGGAAGTCGGGCTTCGAAAAAAACCCGCACGCCTCGACCTTGATATCCTTCAGTCGGTCGAAGTAGAGGCTGTCCGCCGTGTCTCGGGGATATATCTGCCGAATGCGCTCTTCCAGGGTGCCGGTTTTTACCAGGGTTATGTACCGTTTGCCGTCAACCTCCATCGAGAATGAAACGGCGTGATTCGCCAGGGCGAGCTTGAGAAAAATCTCCCGGAGGTAGCGCATCTCGGTGCGCCGGGCCTTAAGAAACTTTTTCCTGGCCGGGGTATTGTAAAAGAGGTTTTCGACGATTACCGTTGTCCCGGAAGGGCCTGCGAAGTCGCGCACCTCGATATCCCCCTCCCTGCCGAAGAGCCTGCCCCCCAGTTCCTCGTCCGCACGGCGGGACAGGACCGTAATCTCCGAAATGGAGGATATGCTCGAAAGGGCCTCCCCCCGGAACCCGAAGGAGGCGATGGTGTCGATGTCGTAGATATTGTTAATCTTGCTCGTGGCATGCTCCGCTATGGCGAGCTCGAGGTCTTCCCGGTAGATGCCGGAGCCGTTGTCGCGGACCTGTATCCTCTTGAGGCCGCTCTCTTCAACCGTAACGTCTATCTCGCCGGCACCGGCGTCGAGGGAGTTCTCGATGAGCTCTTTCAGGACAGAGAAAGGCCCCTCCACCACCTCGCCAGCGGCAATCTTCTTCTTTTCGACGTCTGAGAGGGGGCGGATTCTTCCCAATGGAACACCCCTACAGTGCCTCGATGAGCTGGGGCAGGGTTGTGCCGGCCGATCCCTGGATGAAGATATCGGTGACGTACCGGGTCAGGTCCGTCTCTTCGAGGTTGAACTCGATGACCGCGGCGTTGTTCTGCTTGGCGACAAGGGGGATCCCTGCCGCGGGATAGACCACTGCTGACGTCCCCACCACCAGGACAACGTCTGCCTTCTCAGCCAGGGACTGGGATTCGAGCATGGCGGCCGGGGGAATCATCTCGCCGAAAAATACCACCGTGGGCTTGAGTATGGTGGAGCATGACCGGCACTTCGGGGTGACCCGTGTTGATCCGCCGAACTCCCCGGCACCGTAGACCTCGCCGCACTTCATGCACTCCAGGCCCTTGGCGTTGCCGTGGTACTCGATGACCTTGAGGCTCCCCGCCTCCTGGTGAAGGTTGTCTATGTTCTGGGTTATTATCGCTTTTAAATATCCAAGCTCCTCGAGTTTCGCCAGGGAGGTGTGGGCCGGGTTCGGCTTCGCCCCTTCGGTCAGGTCAACCATGTCAAAGAGCATCTCCCACACCATATCCGGATCCCTCCTGAAGCTCTCGATGTTCGCGTATATGGAGGGATCATACTTGTCCCAGAGGCCCCCGGCGCTCCTGAAGTCCGGGATTCCGCTCTCAACGGAAATACCGGCACCGGTAAGGGCTATCATGCTCTTTGACCCGCGGATGATTTCCGCGGCTTTTACAATCGATTTATCCATATAAAACTCCTGTGAGTAGTATTGAAAACCTGTTTCGATACTGTGTCAATTAAAAGATCAGGGGATGCGGTTAAAATTATTTTCTTGACAGCAACCGTCATCCGTAAAGACACTTATCCAGCCATTTAAAGGAGCCAGCCATGGAATGCGAATGCGGCGGAGTCCTCATAGAGGGAAAGAGTTCATACAGCGTGAGCAGGGACCATTTCAGTTTCTTTCTCGAAGATATTCCCGCGTATAAATGTATGCGGTGCGAGCGGGTCCTTTTCGGTGAGGAGACCGTTGAAAGGATTAAAAAGCTCGTTAATAAGATTGAAAAGGAGACAAACGAGATAATCTTGGGACAGCCGTCGGTGAACCTGTACGATTACTGATTGCCGATGACGGATTCTCGTTTAGTTTTTCATAACAGGCGCGATGCACTTCTCATTCAGAAACCATGAAAACGCATACTCATGCATTTTCATGTTAATATTCATAAATGCGGTAAAAGAGGAGGTTCGATCCGTCACCGGCAAACACGCTCTCGGTTGAGCGCATCCCGTCCTGGTACTCGATATAGCTTCTCCTCTCCGGAACATCGTCGCCGGTACCGAACTTTGCGTCTTCCCCGGGAGAGTACCGGATAACGGCCGCGACGGTGCCGTCCGCGTTCAGATCAAAGAGCACCCTGCCGGTGATAGAGCGGACATCAGCGGTAAAGACTTCCACGGCACGCTGCTCCTTCCATTCAAACCGGTAATGATTCCCGGTGAGGGTCTTCTCATCATGGCGGGTGTGGCTTGAATACTTCTTTATTGACAGAATCCTGCCCCCGCTGCCGTACTCCCACACGATGTCCATGACAAAATCCCGGCTTTCGGCGAGCCATTCGCTGGCGAGGACAAGCCGCATCTCCCGGTCATAGGAATAGAGGATGAACCGTTCGAGGGTGTCGTCCGCGGTATTGAAGAGGGTATCGGCCCCGGGGCTGTACAGGTTCGCGCGGACCATCCGATCCTCCAGCACCTGGTATTCGATCCGTGAGGAAACACTTTTTCCATCGCTGTCATACACGAGCTGGTTTACTATTATACGGTCCAGGTAGTGAAACATCTCGCTCTGTATGTATGGACAGGCGTAGAAATCGTCCCCGGTGAGCCAGGCCCGGTCCGATCCGGAACTGACCGAGATACGCACCACGGCATAGTTCCACGGCTGGTGCAGGTCATAGGGGAGCCCGTAAAGACCGGCCTGGTTCTCCCTCGCCAGGATGTTGCCGCTGTACACACTCACGTCCGATACGGACTGGAGCTCCCCCTCCCCGTCGTAGAGCGACTCGCGGTAGGTGACCGGTGCGTCAACCGCGGCAAGGAGGAGTTCACCCCCGGTGGGCCCGGTATCGTCCTGGCAGGAGATTGCGGTCACTGCGAGTATGGCCAAAACCGCTGTTTTTATGAGAAAACCCTTCATAATTTTTTATCTTTTTCAACTATTGGTAATTATTGACAGATTCTCGTTATTGTGTCCTGCATTAAGACGTTTCGCAGAAAAGCATGGGGAGTGTTTCATACCAGGGGATATTTTACAAGAATAATTCTTAGAATATATGAGAAGTGGCTGATGGTAGTAGATTAATTTTAGGGGTAAAAAATAGTATTAATTTTTAGTACCCCTAT
>CAZEPS010000040.1:18537-22166 GCA_964514165.1 uncultured Leptospirales bacterium | reverse complement strand
GGCCGGTGATGAAATACCAGAACAGCGGCATCGTCTGCCTTGAAAAAGACCCGGAAACCAACGCGTGGATAATCCGCTGGACCCTGATGCCTCACATTAAATGATTTTCAGGTCTATCTGGTTGTCCTTTTTTATATAACTGGTTATCAAGCAATGAGAATTGATTTGACCGGCATCATTGATCGTTTATGACAACACGGTTTAAACAAATATTTTACGGGAAGAATGATTGACATGGCACTCATAACCGATCATATCAAAAGCAATCCCCTTGACCGGGTACCCCGGGAGATGAAAAAACTCATTAAAAAGAAAGACCTCCGCTTCGACGTCCACTGCCACATCTTCAACTACGCCCACGTTCCGGACGGTTTTCTCGGCATACGGTTCAATATGCGGCAATCCCTTATCGGGAGGATCGAGCTCTTTCTCCATGATTTCATCAGGAGGTCAAACGAGGACAGGCTCAGCAGTATCGCCTACTTCCTTAATTTTTTCAAGGAGAATTCAAGCAGTGACCTTGCAAAGAGGCTTTTTGCCGAATACCGTGACCGCGGCCGGGACACTGTTTTCTGTCCCCTGATGATGGACATGGAACCCGGCATAAAGGGCGGGGTGAAGGTCCCCTTTTATTCGGGCAGCGGAGTGCCGGATCAGATAGACGGGATGAAGGAAATCCGGGACAGCTTTCCCGATAAGATACTCCCCTTCGCGGCAATCGATCCGAACGGCATCGGGGAAAACGGGAACCGGTACGCCGACATATTCAACAAGGCCTTCTCGCCGGAATACAACTTTTTCGGCCTCAAGATCTACCCTTCTCTCGGCTATCTCCCCTCTGACAGGCGTCTCATGGAGATCTTTGAAGTATGCGAGGAGAGAAGCATTCCGGTTACGGCCCACTGCAGCGGCGCCATTGTCCACAACAGCAGGAGGTTTATCCGGCATATTGACGGAATCAGGCAGGATTACAACATGGCGTGGAAAAGGGGAACGGAATCGAAATTCTTTCCCGTTCGGAACGCCTACGCGGAGTATTTCAACCACCCGAAGAACTGGCTCCCGGTGATGAGAAGTTTCAAAAAACTCAAGCTCAATCTCGCCCATTTCGGCGGCAGCGATGAATGGAAGAAACTCAAAAAGGGAAAGAAAAACACCTGGCCGAACCATATCATGGACCTGATGTCCCGTTACGATAACGTGTACGCCGATTTCTCTTACGGTATCGCCGAGACAGGGGCCCTTGACCTCCTGAGAAGAAAAATCGAGGACAACAGGCTCATAGCCGAACGGACCCTCTACGGCTCCGATTTCTACATGGTCATAATCGAAGGGCGCCTTGGAACAATCCTGATTAATTTTGAAACCACGATGGGGGATTCAATCATGAAGCAGATTGCCCGGGAAAACCCGGTCAGGTTTCTGTTTGATAAGGCCTGATGAATCCATACCCTGGCCTGCCGGTACACCGGTACCGGACGTTTCTATTGTTCGTCTTCTCCGGATATTTCGTCAGGCTTTTCTTTATCCTCGGAAAGAACTTTCACGATCTTGCAGAATACCTCCACCCTGCTCTTGTCCTCGAGGACAACCCACGGCCTGAAGGTCCTGCCGAGCCTCCCGATGCCGCTGGTTGTAATGCGTATGACCGCGGTAAATGACTCGCCGTTTTCCAGTTTACCGAATTTCTTTTTCACCCAGCTCCAGGTTTTATTCATGAAAAAAACCAGCCCGCCTTTTTCATCATTGTAGGTCATGCAGGCGAGGTGAAAGTTTTCATGGATCATGTCCTGTCCCTTGACAAAGGGGCAGTCCTGCTTGACGGTAAAATACTTACCGACCTGGAATTCCTCTTTCAGGATTGTCACTGCCTGTTCACGCTTTTTCTCGTATTCATCTTTTTTGTCCAATTCAAAAAGCTCGGCTGCCTCGTTCAGGAGATCCAGGGCTTCCTGCACCCTGGCAATATCGACATAATTGTATTCAACGTTTTTTTTCGCTGCGCCGGCAGGGGCAGTTAAAGTGAAGAGAATTATCAGGGCAAAGATCTTTTTCAAATCGGGTACCTTTTCCATAATCAGAAAGTTTGTAGCAAAGTACTAAACGCCGATTATTTGTCAAATACCTTTAGGTATCACCAGTAAAACATATTGACGTGAGAAAACCTGATTGTAGAATTAAAAAAAACCGGTATTGTTATGAAAACAGCAAAATTCATCGCATTAATTGTTATTATCGGCACCGCGGTAACTGCCAGGTTCATCTTTAACGGCGTCCCTGAAGTAAACCCTTCAAACGCCCCGCCGGATGTTTTCTCGGCAAAACGGGCCTTCAGGCATATTGAATTCATGGCGAGGGAAATACACCCCTCAGGCTCCCGGGAAAACCGGAGGGTCAGGGACTACATTGCCGGGGTCATGAGGGACAACGGTTATGAGGTAACCATGCAGAAAACCGACGTAGTCCATTCCCGGTTCCCGAACTATCACATCGCCGGGTACGTGGAAAACGTTATCGCCCGCCTGCCGGGGAAAAACCCCTCCGGGGCGCTTCTCGTAATGGGGCACTACGATTCAGTCACCACAGGCCCCGGGGCCAGCGACAACCTGGCCGCGGTGGCCGCAATGATCGAGGCGGGGCGGGCCCTCAGGCACGGTGACCGTCTGAAAAACGATATCCTGTTTCTTTTTACCGACGGCGAGGAGTTGGGTCTCCTCGGGGCCGTGGCATTCCTGAAAGAGTCTTCCATGATGAAAAATGTCAGGTTCGTCATCAACCTCGAGGCCCGGGGTACCGGGGGCGCATCCATGCTCTTCGAGACAGGTGAACATAACGGCGGGTACCTGGACGATTACATCAGGGGCGCGGCCCATCCGGTAGGAAACTCCCTCTCCAACGCCGCCTATGACTTTCTGCCGAACGATACCGACTTCACGGTCTTCAAGGAGATCGGCCTCCCGGGGCTGAACTTCGCTTTCATCGAGAACGTCTTCCGTTACCACACCATGCTGGACAATATAGAAAACCTCGACATGAAGAGCCTCCAGCATCACGGATCCCATACCCTGAACCTGTCGCGGCACTTTGGTGACTCGCTTCCGGGCAGTGTGAAAAAAAACGACCGTGTTTTTTTCACACTTATCGGAAATATGATGATCAGCTATTCAACGACAGCCTCGATAGTTTTGACAATACTGCTTGCTGTCGGACTTGTTATTCTTATTATTTTCGGTTTCAGGAAAGATCTCCTGTCGGTAAAGGGAACCGCAAGGGGCCTTGCCTTCGCTCTCGCCCTTGTCGTCACCGTTCCCCTGTCGGTGTTTCTCCTCTGGAAGCTGGTACTTCTGACCCACCCATCGTACCGCTGGATGCTCCTGGGAGAGGTCTATAACACCGCCTTTTACCGAGCAGCGTTTTCCGCGCTGGCTGTACTTGTTACGGCAGCAGGATATTCATTATTCAGGCGACGGTTTTCATTCGAGGATATGGCTTCCGGTTCACTCCTTTTTATCCTGGTACCGGGCGTTCCCGTGACCCTGTTCATCAGCGGGGCGGCGTTTATTTTCCAGTGGCCGCTCATTTTCGGTATTGGCCTGGCCGCCTGCGGCCTTTTCATGAAACGGGAAAGC
>CAZEPS010000040.1:0-18527 GCA_964514165.1 uncultured Leptospirales bacterium | reverse complement strand
TACTGCGGCAGCCGGCCTCGTCTCAGTGCCGGTTTTGCTTGTTGCCACGGATATCGTGAAAAACCTCTTCACCGGACTGACCGTCGGGATGGGATGGGTCACCGTGCTGGTGCTGGTATTTTTTCTCCTCGCCCTCCTCCCCCTTTTTGAAGTCCTTCTGGAAAACGGGAGTAAACTCTTCTACGCATTCACCGCTGCCCTCTTTATCATGAGCCTTTCGGCGGGAAGCGTTACCAGCGGCTTCAGTGAACTGAACAGGAAACCGAATTCGGTATCCTACCTGTATAACGCCGATACCTCTGAGGCAATATGGTTCACCTGTGACCGGGAGGCTGACGAATGGACATCACAGTTCTTCTCCCGAGCAGCGGAGAGGAGGGAAACCGGCGAAATATTTCCATTGATGAAGAGGTGCGTCTTTACCAACAGTCCCTTCCTGATTGACCGGGCTCCTCCCATTCGTGCCGAGGCGCCGCGGATACGGGTCAGGGGCGATACTGCTGGCCAGTCCAGGATTCTCAGCCTCGAAGTCATACCGGGTCCCGGTTCTTCAGCGGCCCTTATATTTATCAGGAACGACAATACAATCAAAGAGGTATACATGGGTGATGACAGGCTGGAGACTTTCCCGGTTGCCGGGCTCAAGGCCGCTCACCGGCTCCTCCTTGGACGCATCGACAACGAGGGTTTCATCTCCATCATGTATAACGCCCCCCCTGAAAGCGGCATTCCATTGAAAATTATATCTGGAAAAAACAGCAGCGTTGAGCTAACCTGCATTGATGTTACCTACGGGACCCCCGGTATCGAGGGGTTTCGAACAGTGCCGAGGGGGAAAGACATGATGCCGTCGCCCGGTTTTTTCGTCAAGGATTCGACCATGGTATCAAAAAAAATCAGGCTGTAAAAAGCGGGCCCCTGGGAGAGGCCCGCTTTTCGCCGCATTTTCATCTCACAATACCATGGCAACATCAATAATGCAGTAGGGGTTACCGTGGGGTGTATGTATGCAGGTTTGAATGTGATATATCCTGGATTGATCCGGAATAATGAGTTATAGCACTACAAAAATGTTATGCGATAGTTAGCGATTGTAATGTATCGGGCAGATCACTTCCCCTGTTCCAGTATCTGAGGAGCGGTGTCATATTTGAAGATGGGCATTTTATCATAAATACTCTTAAGCTCATCACTTGATGTCACCTTTTTAATGTACACGATATCGTTGACGATATTCTTCAGTTCATCATAATCATGTTCCGATATGAGGGGTACGGCAAGGACAATCTGAAAAGGATTGTATTTTTTAAGAGACAGAACAGCGGCCTGTACCCTCATCGAGGACAGGACCGCGTCACTGGTAAGTATCACGACAGTATTCTTGATGTTTATCTGCTTTCTCCTGAAAAGTATCATTTTCTCGGCGAGGCGCCCCCGGGCCGTGTTTACCGCTTCATCGAATACGAAATCGGGAACACTGCTTATTTTCATGGCCTGTTCGTCCATCACGGTCACGTCGTTTTCAGCCAGAGCCCCAAGCTCAATTTCATCAGAACCCCCTACCACAATTCTCTCGGTATGGAGCATGGTCATGGGGGATTTCAACGCAGAGGCAACCTCCCGCGCGGTCGGTATTCCGGACGCGGTAAAGGTAACCACGTTGATTCCCGGCCGCCTCATGTACCTGCCGAGCAATATGGAGAGCTTTTCTCCCGCATCTTTCTCCTGATAGAACAGCTTACCCCCCGGGAACGGGAGATACTTCTCCTCCTTTCCCAGTGGAAGAAGCGCCGGGAGATCGCCCGCAAACTGGATATAGCTGAATCGACCTATGACAAGCATTTAAAGAACATCAAGAAGAAACTCAATCTGAATGAACGGTTCGATATTATTAAATTCGCCCTTGATTACTGTGACTATCTTTAAAACCGCCACAGGTATATGGCAAATTATTGCGTTGATATTATAACATGGCATTGCAATGAAAGCACCCCTGTACTTTTTAACCGCAGTAGTTTGACAAATAGTAACTCAATATATAGGTTATGTCATATTATACAAATTAGACGTATACGTATGACAGCAGGGCATATCTAAAAACCATTTTAACGATATAGGGAACATCTATTAATAAAACGAGATGTCCTCTATCGGGTACGTATTTTGGTTTAAATCGGTTTTATTACTTTTACATTTTGAATAAAATCGATTTATAGAGGTACCCTAAATAAGACACGGACAGTTCCCGGGGCCTTTTCAATACATTGTTCACTACCTGGTATTGAATGCCGGGAATTGCCGGTTAAGAGGTAAGAGTTATTGAACCTTGATAGAATTTCTTCTGAAGGCCAGTACCGTAAATTTCTCGACATCATCCCGGTTCCGGTACAGGAGATAGACCTGAACGGGATAATCATCTATGCCAACCCGGCTTACCACTACATGCTCGGCTATTCCGAGAACGAACTCGTAGGTAAACCTGTTTACGATCTGATTCCCTACCCCGCCATTATCGAGGACCTGAAAAATTTTATCTCGGCACTCCGGGAGAAAATGCCTGAACCTGAACCGTGGCACGATATAAATGTCACCAGGAATGGCACCATCATCGACGTTACGGTCTACTGGAACTACAAGCGCGACGAGTACGGGCAGATCACCGGTTTCATATCGATGATCTACCGGAACGACCCGTCAAAAACGGGTGATTCAGCAATCAATGATGTAAGGGAGAAGGGTGAACTGGTCCGCGAACTCCATGACAGGGTTAAAAACAACCTGCAGTTTGTCTCAAGCCTGTTGAGCCTGAAATGTGAATTCATACAGAACAAAGAGGCGATTAAGATACTCAGGGAGAGCCAGGAACGGATTCAGAATCTTGCCGTTATACACGAACTCATCTATCAGCAGAACACCTATGTAAATATCGAACTGGACCAGATAATTCGGCTCATCGTATACGAGATGACCCTCGATCTCCCGGAAGAGTTGAAAGACCTGAACGTGAAACTGAAACTCGAAGAAATTAAAGTAAACCTCAGGGAGGCCCTTCCCCTTGCCATGATACTCGGTGAACTGTTTACCAATTCAGTTCAGCACGCATTCCCCGAACCGCTTAACAAAGAGCCCCTGATTGAGATTTCACTCCATCGGGATGAAAATAGCAAAATCGTAATGCTGTACCGTGATAACGGTATCGGTATCGATAAGAACCGCGAGATGAAACTCGGCTACCTCCTCGTGGACAGCATGATCAAACAGCTCAATGGAAAGTGTATAAAGCGTAACAGGTCGGAAGTCGCTGTCAGTTTCATGCAACTGAGATAATCGTCACTGCTGATATGGAAAAAAGCCTTCGCCGAACTGTATCAGCCAGCGCCCAGCCGTTCCAGATCGATCTTTGCGTAAATCGGGAGGTGGTCGGACGCTATCCGTGAAAGCCGGCTGTAATGAATCCCGGAATCCACGACCTTTTCTTTGACAGATCCGCTGGTAAAGAACCATAGCCTGTCCAGCGGGAAGATGGGGAACCGGGACGGGAACGAGAGTGCGGCGATACTCCTGCCCCCGAGTTCCCGCAGCCGCCTGGCCGTATATCCAAGAGGAAGCCATTCATTGAAATCACCGGCAATTGCGGTAAATGTGAAATCATCCCGGCTGATGATGTTAATAAGCCTGTCGGCCTGGACGCGCCGTTCACTACTTCTCAGTCCCAGGTGGGTCGAGATGAACCGCATGCGTATGCCATGGATTACCATTCCCACGTCGATTACCCCCCGCGGTTCGAATCCCTTCACGCTGATGTCATGCCTTTTTACCGAGGTAACGGGCCACCTCGTCATGATAACGTTCCCGTAATAGCAATCGTCCCTCCGCATCGTCGGTCCTTCGTGTGCCTCCATGCCGGACAACGCCTTCAGTTCATTCAGCTGCTCCCTGGTGCAGTCGTCCTGGTACCCGGCGTCCACTTCCTGAAGGGCGATAATATCAGGCTCTATTTCTTTGATGACTTCCGCGATACAGCAGGGGCTGTTATAGTTGTCGATACCGATACATGAGTGCACGTTGTACGAGGCTACGGTAAGATATCTTTTCATCCCGGCCGGCATGATTCAGCTGTAGATTTTTTTCCTGACAAACCGCCGAACGATAAGGGTCAAAATAATGACCCCGGCAACGATTCCCGCCGCTATGGTGATGTTGTCAAGGGCCGGATTGTTCACCGCGTAGAGGAGACGGTCCGACAGCAGGGTAACCGCCAGGATTCCGGGTATAAAACCGAGAAACGATCCTGCCATGAATACGCTGAACCTGAGCCTCGTGGAACCGGCAACCATGTTCACTATGGTGAAGGGAGCGACAGGCACCAGCCGCAGTGCGGTGACAATGGCTATGCTCTGGCTATTAATACGGTGTATGAAATAGTTCAGCCTGTCACCGGCGATGCGCCTGACGGCGTCGTGCCATATATACCTGCCGATCCAGTACATAATGGCCGAGCTAGCCATGGCGCCGGCCATGGAATAGAGAAACCCTTTCAGAGGGCCGAAAATGACAGCAGAACCGACCACCAGGGCGGTCAGTGGGATCATGACAAATCCAGCGACAACATAGGCCCCGACAGCAACAAGAGCTGTGAGTGCCTCACTCTCAGGAAGGGCGATAATCCCGGTTATCAGTTCGGGATCGAGCCAGTCACCGAGAGGGGTCCACCGCCACACGGCAGCCAGGGTCAGGAGTACAACAAGCCCGACGACCAGTTTCACCAGTGACCGGATGCTGCTCTTTTCCTCCTCTTCCGGCAGGTAGCTGTCAAGGAGGATGTCCGGATCTATCGGTTTTTCCGGGTCGGCAGGATTGAAATCAGGGGCGGTTTCCTTCAGTATTGCCGGGACATCTTCTTCCCGGAGGGGAATGAGGGTCTTCCCCCTACTGCCCCTGAGTTTCTCTATGGCCCCGCGGAGAAGGTCATTTCCGGCCTCAGCCCTCTTGAACTCTTCCGGCGTTGAGTCCAGGTGACCGGAGAGTATCACGGACCGTATATTGGCAATCTTGTTTTCGATCTCACTTTTCCCTTCCGATTCGATGGAGAGATCGCATTCAGAATCGACCCCCATGGACCTGTTGCTCAGATTGGCGGAACCGATACGGAACAGGCGGTTGTCAATAATCGCTATCTTGGAATGAAGGTTAATGAATGTCTTTTCCTTATCGCCGTTTATGGCTGTATGGTATATTTCAAAACGATTGTGCCTGTCCGCGTTTCTCAGTTTCTCGATGAACTTGAATCGGAGCAGACCGAGGGTCCCCTCCTCCATCCAGCTCGAGAGTTTCTTCCTGGTAACAATAATGACCTCGGGCCCGTCAGGATCTTCCAGGCGTTCGCACAGGGCGCCGCTTATCGAATTAGAGGTCACGTACTGGTCTTCAAGGTAAATGGTCTTGCGCGCCGCGGCTATGGAGTCGAGGAGGAGCCGTTCAATCTCCCGGACCTCCGGGTTCCCCATCCACTCGGGATAAGTGCGGGATATGGTGACCGGAATGTTTTTGAATTCAACCGGCAGTTCCTCCGGCCAGGGACTCTCCTTTACGACCGGTTTTTCGAGCTCTTCGCCGGTCGCCCGGTGCCACCGGTCCCGTACCAGATCGCCAAGGGCCGCGGCGGCGGGACCTTCTACTCCCATCTGCATATCATGGAAAGGTGGGTAGGGTTCGCCTTGCGGGTCTCTTCTTCTTTCATCCAGTGGGTGATGCTCGATGGTGTCCCACCGCCGCGGTCCAAGGTCTATGCCTCCAGTAAAGGCAACTAAATCATCGATAACTGCGATCTTCTGGTGTTGCGAGGCTCCAAGGGGATGGAACCTGTCGAGCTTGAAATGGACCCGCCGGTGCGTCTTCCAGTCGAGCCGGTAGACCGGCAGTATTTCACGCTCGAACATGTATATCATTGCCCAGTCCCATGACAGGATGTGGACATGTAGATCTTTCTTCTCACTGGCGATTCTGTTCAGCAGGTTTCCGAGTTCATCCGGATATCCGTCCGCGTCCGGATCCCTGTTCAGTTTCAGCCTGCTGTGGATATCCCATCCGACAATAAGGATGGAACGGCGGGCCCGCCTCGCGGCGGAAGAGAAAGCCCGGTAATACGAATCAGAATCGTAGTAGAGCTTTACCCGCCATGCCGGAACACGTTTCCAGCAGTTCCTTCCGACCCTGGTTATCTCCGAACCGGATGGCTTCTCGTCTGTTTCTTTTCCGCTGTTCATAATACGTCACTTTTTTAACTACCATTCCTGGGACATCAGTTATGCCCCAGGAATTTTACTCACCGCTTTTCAATCGATGGGGCCGGTTTGCCGCCGTGTTACTGGCTCTGTCTGAACTCGGAAATCGCCTTTTTAAACGAGTCTTTGAATACAGCGTATGAATTTTTGAATCCCTCGCTCAGGTCTTTCATGGACTTGCTGCCGGTTTCCGTAAGTTCCTGGAAATCTTTTCTCGTGGCCTCCCAGTTGGACTTCAGGCGCTGTGCGGCATCTTTGGACATTGCGTCCGCGTTTTTTGAAATATCTTCAAAGCCCTCTTGAACGCTCTGAAGCTGTTTCTTCGTGTCTTCGATTGCGTTGCTGTATTTCTGCCTGAATTCATCTCCAGACTCAGAGGCCTTTTTTTGGAGATCCTGAATCTTTTCATCAAGCTTCAGCATCTGGTTAGATAGTTTTTCAGCTAATTCTGATCGTGTAGCCATGTTTCCTCCTGTTTAAATATTTATACTGCCTGTCGTTTAACAGGCAGTAACTCATTATTTATATAATAATACAAAAATTTATATGTATGTGTAAATCCATGATATGGGGTATATTAAGGTAACGGATACCGTGACACAAACAGGGCCACTTATGCCTGTTACCCCCTCTTGTCAGTAGCAGGGTACTCCGTTTTCTGATCCGGTATAATGAGACGGATCACCTTATCGTAAAACAGGTAGTTCCAGGCCCAGTTAATCATGACCACCACCTTGTTCCTGAACCCGATAAGGTAGAATATGTGGACCAGGGCCCAGAGAATCCAAGAGCAGTACAAGGGACAAACGAAATACAGCTGTTTTCATACCTTTCTCCTTACCTTGTCATTTATACGAACTTTACAAAAAAAGCTACGGCCATTGGCCGAAGCTTTGATAAAGATTATTTCAGACATCACCAATTCGGTTCTTGAGTTCAACGAATTTTTTCAGGTGACCGGCCTCTTCCTTCCTCAGGTTTTTCAGTATTTCTGACTCTTTGTCCCCCTTGATGTCTCCGCTGAATATGTCAAGCATCTGCGTATAAAAAAGGATCGAGTCCTTCTCCATCTGGATGGCAACGTCATAAACGTCCTTTTTCTTCATCTCTTCTGGGTTCACGTTGCCGAAGATCTCGGTACTCGCGTAGGCGTCTACCATCATGTCCTCTTCCATGTAAAAATGGGGAACAGCCTCTTCCTTAACTTTGTCCCTCATATAGTCGTAAATCTCGTTGAACCTCCTGATATGATCGTTCTCATCTTCGATTATGGAATTGATTATGCTGTCGTTCGTGCCGTCTTTCAGCTTTTCATAAAAATCAATGCCCTTCCTTTCGATTTCAACTGAGATGTTATAAATGGTAGTGAATGATATCATTTCTCCTCCCCCTGTATGATTTCAGCCCCGCCGGACAGGATGCAGGATCATGGTGATCCGGTTTTAGATATGTGACCGGTCCTGATTCACTGTTCCCGGAAACTGTTTTTGATATTACAATAATATGCTCCCGGCGCCTGTTCGTAAATCCATCGAACGAATGAATTAGATATAACGGAATCCATTAATGACAAATCATTCGTATCGTGGATTGACCCCGGAAGCCCTTACTTGATACATTAATACATATGTACTATCAGGAACTACGGAGGATAATATGACAAAGGCAAACGTCGGAAACATGGTGAAGATCAGGTATACCGGCATTCTAAAAAAGGACGGTACCGTGTTTGAACAGACACCTGAGGATAAACCACTTTCCGTGAAAATCGGCAACAACGAAATTATTCCGAAAATAGAGAACGCCATTATCGGAATGGACGTTGGCGAAACGAAAACTGTTGAACTTCACCCGGAGGAAGCCTTTGGTGAGCGGCACAATGAAATGGTAATTGAAATAAACAGGGACAAGTTCCCTGACAACATGAAACCCGAGGTGGGGCAGTCTCTCGAGCTGAAACTTGACGACAATGAAAAGATGAACGTTCTGATCAAGGAGATTACCGAATCCACGGTCAAGGTTGACGGCAATCACCCACTTGCAGGCGAAGACCTTGTATTCGAGCTTGAAATCGTAGACGTCGCGTAAACCGCCGGTATGAGAAACAGAAAAAGCTTGGTTGTTTTTTCGATACCGGCAGCCATATTCCCTGATTTCCTGTACGGTAAAGATTTCAGCGCCCGGAAGAATGATCTCTATGATATTTTCACCAGTGGTGGAACCACCCTCCTGATAATAATCGGGATTGTTATCGCGATCGCAATCTTTATCTATGTGCAGAATATCAACATGCGGGCAGGGTCCAGAAGAAAAAGGGGGCCCGACCGGGGAAGAAAAGACGAACTCCTCAACAGATACGTGCGGGGAGAAATATCCAGGAAGGAATACGAAGAAAAAAAACGGGAACCCTGACAATGGTTTTTATTTGTCACAGTAACTGTTGTATTATATAGGGCACATCTAAAAACCAGTATTTACAATTATCCTGATAATTGTAAATACTGGTTTTATCAGACTTTGTGCACACATGAAAATGCATGCTCATGCATTTTCATGTTAGAGTACAAAAAAACAAAACGGATATGCATATATGGCATTGTTTTTCACAATCAGCAACAAGTTCAGGTTCAATATCGAAATCGTTATAGATACCGAGATATTCAATAAATCAAACCCCCAGATAGTGCGGGACATCCTGAACTCCGTGAAAAAGATAACCAAGATGCAGCAGGAATTCAACGCGGCCAGGAGAAAGATAATCGGCCAGAGCAGGATAGATTACATCGCCGCCCTGGACAACCTTTTTATCCACCTGGTGGTACTCAGAAGGAACCTCCGCCAGTACCAGGACAACGACGCGGAAGAAGCTGAATCAAGCGAGGAACACTACAATGTCCCCCTTGATTTTCAGACACACCGTATTTCTTCGCGGGGAAGACTGCAGCAGAAAGACCTGGTGTCAGTCGATAATTTTTCTTCATCGTTTAATTCAAAGGTTCTCGAGAAGATTAGGGACCTGATGGTGAAGTACAGGGAATTCGTCGCGAGCGGACACAGCAGCCAGGAAATCGAAAACATCTACAAGATATTCGATGAAGTATTTTACAATATACTGCTCCTGAGAAACCATATAGAATATATCGAATAATCGCAGTATTACCGGATTGCCTCAACCCGTTCTTTCAAAGCGTTATTCATCATCTGCATCATTCTTTTTTCAGGGGAAAGTTGTGTTAAAGGAACGATAATACCGATGCTCTTCTTGTACTGGTTTAAGATTGTCCTGCCGCCGCTAATCGGGTAAAAGTCAAAATAATGGCTCTCGTTTTTAAAGCCCGGGAAAAGGGTTGTTTTATCCCAGGAAAAACCGGCGAATCTCACGTTTTTCCTGACCACCGGCCGTATTTTCCTGGTGGTGGTTAAATCGCCTTTTAAAATTACATCTATGCGGTTTCCGGGATCAAGCCTTCCGGAAACATTTTTTAAATAGGGATTCCATTCCCGGTATTCATTGAATTCATAAAAGACCTGCCACACCTTTTCAACCGGTGCGTCAATGATGATGCTGCTTCCGGTGTTCTTTATACCCGCAGCGAAAAAAAGAATAGAGTAAAACATGATGAAACCGAAGAGCACAACCTCCGTTTTTCTCATATAAAACCTCTCGTGAAATATCAGGGGCATTGACAATAATAAAAATCAGGCGCTCCAGATGTCAATGACAAAGGAAGAAAATTTTACTGGACCAGGTGCATGAGAAAACCCGATTTGTCAGGGGATATTTCCCCCACTTCTGTACATGATTTGACGCTCACCCCTTTCTGTTATATATTGTCATTACCAAGACAGTATGTTCAATTAATTATCATCACAGATAATTTTTAATCGAAAGCATCGCGCAAAACAGACAATTAGACTTATATAGTAAGGAGCGAAAAATGAAAGAAGAGTATGAATGCAGAGAATGCGGCAAGGTTGTAACAGGAACATCGGCCACCATTCCTGAATGCTGTGACCAGCCAATGCCGACTAAAAAACAACTCGAAATGGAAAGATGCGTCCAGCCCCAGAATCCGGAAGCACAGCGTTTCGACAACGAGGACGATGCGTGCGACGACGGGCGTTCCGGGGAATGACCACGGCCGGTTAAGATACGACAGTAATGTCCCCCCTCCGGGGATTGTGTTCCACAAGAAATTGAAAGAGCTTCTCGAAGTTACTCTCTGAAACGTCTATGTACTTAAAGTAAAAAATTTCTTCATTATCGCCGTCCCTGGGCGGAATTATTCGACCGCGGCAGAAGAAGGTTGTATTCTCGGACAGGGGAAGGGACAACTGCCAGATTTCATTCCTGTTGTTATTGTAGAGGGAATAATCCTCGTCGCTGTTGAATGAAAAGGTAAAAACCCTTTCCGAGATCTTCTCCGTTATGCCCCGGATCGATTTTTTTTTGTTTTCCAGCATCCCATCTTTTTCAGGCCATATCTTCAGTTGAACCAGGAGTTCCACATCAACGATAATGCCCCTGTCCTTGAGTTCTTCGATCGGGCCGTGGTGCTTGAAGTATATATACTCATCCCCGGTCTGGTAAATGGAACCTTCGAGGGCGTACCCCCCCACACCGGGCCTGTGCACGTAGAGCCTGGCGCCGTATCCCCTGAGGCTCCGGTCCCCCTTCATGCGGGGCACATGTACCAGGACATAGGGAATCTTGAGCTGAATGATTCTCCCGAGGCTGTTTGTATCTCCGTATTCAAGGCCGCACGGTTCACCCTCGTACAGGTCGTCAAGGGACGTTACCGCATGCTGCGCATCCTTTCCGTTGAAGAGGTTTTCTATCAGCACGAGCCTCTCCGGCGTCTCGATATCGCCCCTCCTGTCAAGATACTTGAAAAGGGCGTTCTTTAATCCTTCATCGCTGCTGACTACGGATATGCACACGTCGTGCTTCAGGGTCTTGAAGAAATCCCGCAGTATGTTTATCTGCTTTATAGACAGTTCCCGCCTGTGGGCCAGGCTCAGCAGTTTAAACCAGCACATGTCCTTCTCTACCTTCAGCCGGTAATATCTCCGCATGACCAGGTATATCATGATAACCAGGACAATGAATAGAATTATTCCGGCTATTGTCCAGGGGGTTACGTCGGGCCAGTCAACCTGTATCGTCTGTATTTCCATTTCTCTATCCCTGTATCGACCTTTCGTCAATATGGGTCGACCTGCCCCTGGTGCCGTCAATGAAATCCCTGAAAATATCGCTGAACTCCGGGTAGTAGTGAACAATCCCCTCGAGAACTCCGGCCGAATAATTGCCGTTCATGCCGAGAAAGTCCCCGGCGGCCACATAGAGCATGTCGCCGAGGCCCCGCTCAGTTACCATGGTCCCGGCCTGCTCTTTTACTTCATCCCTGGCGTTATTCACCAGAACGGCCTGAAGTCCGCTCGTCAGGGCGGGGATATCGTTCCCGCTGTCCCCGGCGAAGAGGGTCTGTTTTTCGGGAAACCCGAAACGTTCCATCAGGAACCTGACCCCGTGATACTTGGTCGCTGACTCGGGGATCACATCGATGAGCCCGATGTGCCTGGCCTCGTCAATGCTTCTGATAATCGTTGCTTTCAGCCCCTCTCCTTTGATGCGCCGTTCCATCCGTTCGATTAACTCGTCGGTGAGGGACGTTTCGTCCACGTAATAACTCAGTTTCCGACGGTTCTGCTGTACTTCCTCCTGGAGGACCAGGTCGCTGAGGTCCTCGAATATCTCTCTCAACCTGTCCGCGCTCATGCCCTTCCAGTCATGGGCAATGGCCTGGTCCCACTCTTTTATCTCTGTCCATGAACCATTCTCTATGGAATAGATTGTCGTGCCCACGTCACCGACCGCGAAATCAGGCACCGGCAGATAAAAATCGGTGATGGCGTCATGGATCAGTTCTTTCCGTCTGCCGGTCACGTATGCCAGGTAGAGGCCGGACATCCCCGCCAGGAACCGGAAGAGGGGCCGCGCCTCAGGTGACTCGGGCTGGTGGCCGTTCGGTATTACCGTCCGGTCCAGGTCGCAGCAGATGAGAATTTTCTTTTCAAGCTCAATACTGTCCCGGTTAATGATGAACATGTTGTTTTCCATAAAAATTTCCTGTTTTTAAAATCTGTTGCTGACAGATGCACATCATGGAGTGTTCCCGTCAGCCTTCCAGGTCAATCTTTACCGACAGGAGCTCCATTATATCCTTCAGGCTGATGACCCCGGCGAGGCCACCACCGTCAACAACGAGGAGCCTGCTCTGCTTTGTCCTGTTCATTATCGTCAGCGCCTTCATCGCATCTTCCTTGGCCTCGATGGTGTTGTCGTCGCTGCAGCCGGCGTAAAGGTCCTTCACCGTTTTTGAAGATCGCTCCTCCCCGGGAACGTCCTTCACCTGCTTTAGGGTAACGCATCCGAGTAGATTCTCCCTGTCCACGACAGGATACATCTTGTGGTGGTACTGGTAAATGTACTTATCCACGAGCTCGCTGACGGAAGTGTCAGGTGACACGGAGACCGGATTCGGGTTCATGAACCGGCGGACCGTGTACCCTTCCAGGGACTGGCGGATAATGAGCTGCTGGTATGAGTTGTTCGCCGCGCTCCGAAGAAACATACCGATCAGGAAATACCAGACCCCTCCGATCAGATTTCCGGTAATGACGCTTATGATGCCGATGACGATAAGGGTTATGCCGAAAACGGAACCGGCCTTCGAGGCGTAGAAGGTAGCCCTGCGGAGGTTGCCGCCCCATTTCCAGAGTGCCGACCTGAGGAGTCGCCCCCCGTCCAGGGGAAAGGCCGGCACCAGGTTGAAAGCGGCGAGAATAACGTTGAGGTACGACAGGTACTTGAAGATGCCGGTTATGGTGACCGGAACCCCGTAGGCATCACCGGCCATGTAGAGTCCGTAGAGGACGCCCCCGAAGATTATGCTGGAAATCGGCCCGGCTATAGCCATGAGAAACTCCACCTTCGGGCTTTCAGGCTCTTCGGTCATGTGGGCTACCCCGCCGAATATGAAAAGGGTTATGCCCCCCATGGGAAGGCCGAATCTTTTTGCCACCAGGGAATGGGAGAGTTCATGAAAAATTATCGAAATGAAGATGCCGAGGGCGCCGCCGAGCCCCATGATCCAGTAGGTCGTGGAGGTGAGATCAGGGTAATAATGGGGAAAGAAACCCCGGGCAAGGGACCAGGTGATGATTATTCCGAGAATGAGCCAGCTTAAATCAATTTTTACCTTGAAACCGAAGATTGTAAAGAGATGGATCCCCTTTATATTCATTATATGTCTCCATGAATTATATCAATGCAAGCGCATTCGATACCGGTTCAGAGCTTTATCCATGGAAATGATACACCAGTATATCCACGCTTTTCAATGATAAATATACCGTACTGCCCCTGTTCCGTATATGTATGATATCTCTTATTTTCATATAACGGAATCCGTGATCTGGTTTTCAACAATTACCTGTATTTACAGGAGCGATGAGCTGTTATATATTAATTTTCAGAATTACATTTATATATAACAGGATAAAAACTCTAATTTGATGAGCCATTATTCATAATTACCAGGGGATTCAAAAATTCCAGGCATGGTCTTTGGGGGAATACTGGAACAATCGTTCCGTATTATACCTCCAGTTACAGTATCAGGAGAAATACAAACAAGATTCCAAGGAGGAGTGTTGTGAAAAAAGCAATCAATCAACGATATTACTGGAACTCCGCTGTGATTTTTATTTCAGGAGCCCTGGCCTTGACAGTGGCTTTCAGTGCCGGTTGTGAAAAAAGCCCGGAAGAATACTTCGGTTACTGGTACGGCTTCGGTACAGGTGCCGGCTGTTTCCCAACGGTGACAGAGATGAAGAAAAATCTCGACCTCAACAGGGAGCAGGTGCGTAAAATTGAGAAAATCGATAAACAATACCGACAAATGTACCTCAAAAACAAGGGAAACTACGATAAGATCGAACAACTCAGGGAAAAGCACCGCTCTTCCATTGAGAACATCCTCACCCCGACTCAGCTGAAAGAGTATGAAGAGGCGTATACGGACCGTTGGTTCTGCGGCGCCGGTATCATGTACGGGACCCGTCCAATGATGAGCGGAAGGTGGCACATAGAGGGGGCTCACCAGAGGGGATATTATCACGGCCACGGCCACGGCATGGGTCATGGAGCGGGCTGCTTCAGGTCCATGGCCGCGATGACGAATGTACTGGACCTGGACGAAACCCAGAAACAGAAAATTGAACAGATTGACTCCCGGTACCGCGAAAAGTATTATAATAAAAGGGGCGATGCGGACGCGATAGACAACCTGAAAGAGGAGCATAAAAGCTCAATCATGAAGGTCCTGGACCGGGAACAGAAAGAAATATACAGGGAGTATTATAACCGCCGTCACCGGTGCTGATACGGAATGCCGTTACTTATTATGGTTTCATGGAATGTACCCTTTCGCACACCGGGCATATTTTGTTTGACACCGCTGTTGTACGGGAAGTACAATCAGGCAACCAAGTTGAAAGCGCGATAACCGGATACAATAATAACTGAATGGAATTACCAGTAAATAAAATTCATCCTGCCAGGCCCGGCACATCACCGGCAAACGATATTGAGGGCATCACTGAGCAATTGCCGGTTGCCGTATTGACACTTGATGAAGAAATGAACATCCTGGACATAAACGGTCGTGGAGTCGAACTTCTCCACACGGATGAATCCACGGTTCGGGGCAGGAATTTTGAATCCTTCGTATCCGGGGGATACAGGGATACCATTCGGGAGTACCTGGCCGGCCTTGATTCAGGAACACCGAAATCGTCATGCGAACTCTTTATCCTGACTGACGGATCTTCAAACATATTCGCCAGGATTTACGCGGCTATACGCCGGAAAACCGGGGACAGGCCCGGAGGGTACATCCTGTCGGTAATTGACCTGTCGACAACTGAACGGACGAGCAGGGTCGTGGAAATTGAAAAAGAAAACCTGGAAACGTTAAGCAGGAAAAAAAGCAACGAGGCGTCCATTCTTCAGAAAACACTCGCCAGGGAGATATCTGAGCACTCCGATACATTCAACAGGCTTGTCAGGATCAGGGAAGAAAAATCGACCATACTGGACAGCATTTCCGAACTCGTGTTTTATTACGGCATGGACATGAAGCTACTCTGGGCGAACAGGAACGCCTATAAATTCCTTAATATTGAGGACGGCGACGCCAAGGGCAGGCACTATTCCGAAATCTGGGACCTGAAAGGTGAAACCAGTGACGATTACCCGGTAAGCGGTGTCATTCAAAGCGGCAAATCAATCAGGTACTACAAGACATTCGATGACGGAACCCACTGGTTCATACGGGACTACCCGGTATTCCATGACGGCGCTACGGTTAACGGAGTAGTTGAGGTGATGCTGAACATCACTGAACAGGAAAAACTGAAAGAAGCCCTGTACCAGAGCGAAACCCGGTACCGTTCAATAGTTGATGACCAGACCGACATGATATACCGGATGGTCCCGGACGGGACCATTACCTTTGCCAACAGGTCGTTTTGCGAATATGCCGGGAAAAGCCCCGGGGCAATAGCAGGAACCAGTTTCAGGGAATACATACCCGAGACATCCCTTGACGCGGTGAACGCGTCACTTTATTCCCTCACGCCGGAAAGCCCGGTCGATTCTGTTGAGTATATTTCTCTTCAAGAGGATGGAAAAACCGGCTGGCAGCAGTGGATTATCAGGGCCCTTTTCAACGAGTCCGATGAGATCATCGAATACCAGTGCGTCGGCAGGGACATAACTGACCTGATCACCATAACCGAAATGCTGAAAGAGAACAACAGGCGCATCGAGGGGATCCTCAGGGCGACCAGGGACTTCATCATGCTCATAACCAGTAACGGCGTCATTGAACTGATAAACGAATCCGCCAGCAGGATGCTCAATTCATCCCCTGAGAACCTCATCGGGACTTCATACAGGGAACACTCCTCTGATGAACTTGCAAAAAAGGTCGAAATGGTACTCGATACCGGCGACGAAGTCAGGTTCATCAATTCTAACGCCGGCAGGATATTTGACACGAGCCTCTACCCGGTTTACGGACCGGCGGGCAATGTGGGGCAAATTGCGGTTTTTTCACGGGACATCACCAGGGAGAAAAACCTGGAACGGGAGATCATACACCTCTCCGAACATGAACGGCAGAAAATAGGACGGGACCTGCATGACGGGCTCGGACAGCAGCTGACCGGGCAGTCGTATCTCATCAAAAGCGTCATGAGGAACCTTGATAAAGAAGAACACCCGATGGCGGAAACGGTGAAAGAGATATTCGATTCAAACAAGGAATCGATAACCATGCTCAGGAAGATTTCCCGGGACATGATGCCGGTATCTCTCGAGAAGAACAATCTTATCGACGCTTTGAAACTTCTCCTTCAGGAGATCCAGAATATATTTCACGTAACCTGTGAAATTCACCACAGCGAAAACACCTTCATGGACAGCTACATCGCCACACATCTCTACTATATCGCCCGGGAGGCCTTTAACAACGCGCTGAAACACGCCAATCCGGATAAAATCATGGTGAATTTCACGATAGATTCCAACCGCTTCAGGCTTACAATCGAAAATAACATTAACCATGTTGATAAGAAGAGCAGCGAAAAAACAGGAAAAGTCTCCGGTATTGGGCTGGACATTATGGAATACCGGTCTAATATGATTAACGCCGACTTCCATGTACAACGAAGCAATAACAGGTTTACCGTGGAAGTGGCCCAGAGATTTTAGACTACCAAATATGAAAGGTTAAACGGGTTATGGCTGAGGAAAACATCGATACTATCAAAATCCTTATCGTCGACGACCACCCTATCGTTAGAAAGGGTCTGAGAATGCTCATCGAGGATGAAGAGGACATGGTCGTGTGCGCTGAATCAGGGAACGCCAACGAGGCGATCCGCCTTATCGGTGACTTCGAACCGAGCATAGTTCTGAGCGACATCACCCTGGAAAAAAACACCAACGGCCTTGAACTGATCAGCGCCATGAAACAGCGGTATCCTGGCATCCCCGCCATTGTCATTACCATGCACGAGGAATCCCTGTACGCGGAACGGGCCATCATGGCCGGGGCTGCCGGTTACGTGATGAAGAGCGAACTTGAGGACACCATCGTTTCCGCTATAAGGCGAGTCCTCAGGGGCGAGCTCTACCTCCGGGAGAAAACATCCCTCAATATCGTTTCCAAACTCCTTCACAACACTTCTGAAAAAGCCGATTCACCGGTTGACAGGCTCACCGACCGTGAGTTCCAGGTTTTCCGCCTCCTGGGGAGCGGGCTCGGTACGAGAAAAATAGCGAAAAAACTGAATATCAGCGTAAACACCGTTGAAACGCACCGGCGCCACATTCGAAAAAAGCTTAATCTCATCGACGCTGACGAACTGGTCTCCTATGCGATACGGTGGGAGATAGATTCAAAGAAGTAATTCACGGAATCCATTACCGAAAAATGATCGAAATCATCTATTGTTGAGAGCCAGATCGTTCATTATGTTGTAGTTGTGTATAGTAACGCATTACGGGAACGAACAATGATGAACAACTCCATATCAACATCTATAAAAGAAGGTGATCTCGCAATCATTAAAGAGGACCAGGGAATCCTGGAAACCGTGTCCGTGGGGGAACTCCTCATTCTGCTTGAACTTACCATCCTCAGCACTATCAGTTACGCCCAGCTGAAAAACCAGTCGGTTTCGCTGAACGACGTTGACGATGAAACTAAAGGGATGTTTCTCGACATCAATCCCTTTCTTATTCAGAAAACCCTGAACGAACTCCTCATGAACGCCTACAAGTATTCGGGACAGAACAGTGTTATCGCGGTCAAGGTTGAGAGGCATGGCGACCAGATGTTCATCAATACCGAGAACATATCCGACCCGGACATTACGAGATACAGCGGCATACCGAAGAAGTACAAGAACAAGGTCTTTGAACCCCACTTCAGGCTCGCTGACGAGAGCCAGGAAAATTACGGCACCCCGGAAAAAGGGATCGGCCTTGCCGTGGTAAAAAACGTTGCGAAGCAGCACAACGGATCAGTCTCAGTGCTCGACATACCGGTCAACGAGGACAATTCGAAAAAAGATCACCTTATCAGGGTCACCCTGAAGCTGCCCCTG
>CAZEPS010000039.1:0-22260 GCA_964514165.1 uncultured Leptospirales bacterium | reverse complement strand
CTGCACCAGGTCTTCCTGCCGGGGCTGGCCGAATACCATGCGGTAGGCCACCAGGGAGCGGCGCAGGTTTTCCAGTTGCGAGATCTCCCTGCTCAGGGGCAATACCGGTATATGCCTGGTTATGCGGTAGAATTTCCCGTTGCCGTTGTTCTCGGTAATCCAGTAGGGGACCAAATCATTTAAGCCGTCAGCCCTGTTAACCCTGCACTCCTCGAACAGTATCTCCCACAGGTCATCGAGCTTTGTGACTCTGTTCACCAGTTTGTCATTCTCTACGGCACCGGATACATTCCTTCGAACCGCGTGCCCCTTGTACCGGTGTACCCTCCCCTCCCGCTGTTCCATGTCCACCGGGTTTGACGGCAGGTTCCAGTGGTATATGTCGTGGCAGTACTGGTGAAAGTCCAGCCCTTCCTGGCCGATGGAGGTGGTCGCCAGGATAAATGGCTGAAAGGGAGAGTTGAATGCGGATCGCACCTGATCAGACCGGGTAATCTCCCCGTCGTCGTCTTCCGCGTCACCGAAGCGCAGGGCAAACCGGCACCGTATGGAACGCTGCTGCAGCTCGATACTTTTGCCGTTCGCGCTGATATCGTCAAACCGAAGGTTGACGGTCCGTATCGAAACCGCCTGCCCTATCTCTTTGGAAATAGACCGCACCACATTATCCGGAGCGGAGTCAATGAGCCCGAGGGACTCCCGGAGCACGTGGGCGTATTCGTCAAGCACAGACTGGAGGTTCCCCTGGATGCAGTAGTCCAGGACGTTGTGCCAGTAGGGCAGATCCCTGTCACTGCAGTCCTGGATGAGCACCATGGCGACCGGCAGGTTGAACAATACCCTGAAATCGATCCCAAGGTATGCAGAAGCCGCGAAGAGGTCCCTATAAAATGATGATATATTTTTTGTCCTGCTTTGACGAAGCAGGGAGCGCATTCCGGTTACGGCCGGCGACCCCAGGGCGATTTTCGCCAGCACCTCGTACAGATCATCCGGAAATGCGCCGAGTTCGCTTATTCTCGCGTCAAAGGTCTCATCATTGAAAAATTCATACAGGTAATCAAGATGGAGATTGAAGTTGCCGTTCTCTTCGTCATCCCTTCCTTTAATCATATTCCACCAGGAGAGATCAGCCTCATCGGTAGTGAACCAGTCGAGATACTGCTTTTTGTATTTCTGACTGTCCAAAAGTATCATGGACACCCAGTACCACCGCTCAGGCGCGTACACGCCCCCCCTGCCGTAATTCTTCAACAGAGGCCCCACCATGATCTTTATTTTCCGTGCACAGTCGGTTACCATGGTATCCATGTCAGGAAGGGAACCATCCTCTGTCATCTGTAATGAGTCATGCATGGGATCAAGTGCGGACGCCAGGGTCAGACATGGATACATCAGGGTGAAATTAGAGAGGCCGGTGGGCCTGTTATCTACAAAAGCAAAGTTTAACAGAGGCCTGCGCTTTTCCGATTCTTCATCGTAATTATATTTCTCGACAGAATTCAGGGCGCGGCGGTCAGCCTCATAGCTGCAGAGCTGGGCAATGGCCCGGGGTACCACCTTCCACGATGAAAATACCAGGGACTTCGTGATGTCCTTTACTCCCGGTTCCCCGTAAGGGCCCTCGGTGACCGAATAGTAGGGCCGTGAGGCAGGCATCCAGAGGAGCTTCCACATCCCCGTTTCTATGGTGTTCTTGGCGAGGGTCCGCATTTTGCTGTTTCCGGGATCGATCTCCCGGTATGACTGTACGTCCTCCCATCGCAGTAACGAATAATTGTTATTGTTAAACGCCTGTACCAGATCCGGATTGTTCGCCTGGGACTTGACCGCCTTGACAAACCGGTCCTTTATCTTGTAGCCCCCCCTGTCCATGATATTCAAAATGTATGGAGCAGACCGCCAGTATTCCAGGCAGTCGCGCACGTCAAGGGCTTCCGCTACTGAGTCAACCATGCAGAAATAATTGAGATCATCGGGGGTTACCGACCCCAGGTCATCCCTTGATTCCTGGAGCATGCCGTTCCGGTCATCGGATGCCGCGAGGCGCTCCGTGCGGATCATTATCTTTTTGAGATCACTTTCAATTTTATTTTTATACGTTGCCAGGCTTTCCCTGTTGATGGTGCCGAGTTTATATATCTCGTTCCGGTATTTTTTTAAATGCTCTTCAAAAGACTCTATCCTGCCATCATCATTAAAGAGGAATTTCACCGTCCGTATAAAGTCCTCGTAGTGGTTGTCCTCGCTGCTTTCATGGTACATGGTATACATCTTATAGGGAGTGGCGGAGAGGAGTATCACTTTAACGTCAGTCTCTTCATCCTGGTAATTGAAGAGCCGGTGGGCGAGTTCAGCGGTTTCGTTGTCTTCCTCCAGAAGATACTTGAACCGCTGAAATTCATCGAGGATGATGATGTCAGGCTCAAGGGCCTCAACGCAGATCTCGGCGAGCATTTTGCGGACCTTTCCGATAAAAAGCAGCTGTTTCTTCCTGTCCTCCCATTTTACGTTCTTGCGAAAATGGGCGAACCGCTCAACCACAGAATTATATTCCTTAACAAGGTCTTTGTTCTTATTAAACTCTCTAATAAACCGTTTCTTGATGGTTTCGTCTATAGTATACCAGTCTTTGAAATTCTTGAGAATAAACTCCCAGTTTTCTTTCCTGACGAACACACGGAACAGGTTGCGGGGGCCGGCAGCGTTCCCAAAACCGAGGCCTTCCCGCAACATGTGGTATAACAGGGCCCGTTCATTGGCAATGCCGCCGCTCGAACGGAGATTAAACGACGTCCCCGGGGTAAACGATACGAAATTGAGCTTGTTCTTTTTAAAGTCTTTTATATGAATGGGCAGAAGGGTCATTCTCGAGGCAAGGGAAAAGTGGTTCTCCTTCATGAGATTAAGGCGGTTGATGTTCTGCCGGGCAATATCACCGTTACTGCAGATATATATTATATCAATCCTCCTGGTTGTCTCCCACAAGGCGTCTACAGCTCTGGCGATAACCCCTTTCGCGATGAGGGTCTTTCCAAGTCCCACTTCATCAGCGATGAGAAACCTCGTGGCGCTGTCTCTGTCTTTATACAGTCGCTTGAATACATAGTCAACAGAGTCTTTCTGAAAGTCCTTAAGGCCCCTGAGTATCTTTTTCGTATCCGGACGCTGCTCGCTGCTTTTCGTCATATGCCCCTGCCGCTCCCGGCCCTTGAGAAGGCTTCCCATATTTCGTTAAAATGCTCGGGAATAAGCTGCTCCCCGCCCTTCATGCTCTTTATCTCATCAAAGAGCCGCTCTATCCGTGATATTTTTTCAGGCTCTCTGCTGAAGGCACGGACCATCTCCTCGAGTAGTGGAATGTTGAAGTATGAAAAATCCGTGACATCATCGGTATATCCGTCCTGGGAATCTTCAATTACCTGTAAGAACTCATCGACCATGATATCGCGATAATTTTCCATGAGAATGAGGAGCAGGTACTGGATGAATCTCCTTTTATTGGAGATGATATTCATAAGGATGTTCCTGTCACGCTCTTCAGGCATCCCCTCGGCCGGGAGGTTCAGTACAAATGATATCTCGAACTTTCTGTTTCTCTCTTCAGCAGATACGGTGAAGGCCATGAACTGTGTCAGGCTCTGCAGAGAAACAGCGGCGAAATGAAGTTCCCCGTTTTCGACGAGGGCCGAAATATTTCTGCTGTCATCTCTGTTCAAGGTGATGGGATAGCATGTCACTGTGACATTATTCAGTGGTATATCAGTTTTTCGGGTTTTTCTCATTGTTATCCGGTACGTACTGTCCTGGTTAACACTGATGAGGAGGTTCAGCCCCGCCCTGATTATCATTTTCCGAACATTCTCCAGGAGTTGTTCCATTCTTGTTTCAAGATCATCGTCAGGCCGTTGCTCCGGCCGCTTATAGGGGACAAGGAGGTTCATGAAACTGAGGGGGTTCTTTTCTGAACCCAGGAATTTGTCGATTCCATACCTGCTCTTGCGTATTTTAAGCCACGTATGAAACTCTACGCTCCCGCCGTAGAAACCGGCATGGGTGGCGTTAGCCGAACCGGTCCCTATCCAGGTATACCACCCCTCATCAAGCATGTATACCTTGGCATGGATCCCCTTTAATGAGTCATCACTGACATGTTCATTTTCATCTATTTTTTCATTCCCGGAAACAGTCGCATCAGTATCCACGTCTTCATCGTATTCATCCGGATCCTCCGCGGCCTCCTGCATAATATACACATCGGTTTTCTCCGCGACCGCGTTAAATACCCTGTCGCTGATCATATCCAGGCTCTCAGCCCTCGATATGAGAACATTCTTAGAACCATAATCTGCCAGGGTCTGAATAATTCTGTCTGAGATAAATGGTGAAATGACACAATACCTGTCATAGCCGTTAATGTCGTCCTGGTTCCTGTAACCTTTGATCCCACTGGGGCTGAACTCGATTTCGTCTTCGAATCCCGGAGGCACGGTAAATTCAACATTCCTGATTTCAGATTGAATAATGGCAACATGCTCCCGAATCGTTTTGCCCGGTTTGTTCACCGCCATGACGGGGAGAGAAGCGATAAAATCAGACAGGGGCCTGTTGCGGGAATACCCGTTTTTTCTCTCCTGGTTAACATACCCCTCGAGGGAAAGCGTAGTGTCCCATGACCGGTCAAAGGTGAGGTTCCGTGACAGGCAGAGAAACCGGTAGAAGATATCAGTATCGTCAACATACCGTATCACCCATACCTTCGGGTGGAATATTGCATCTTCCTTTTCCGGCTGGACCTGTACAACGACCTGTTCCAGGTAGCTGTAGAGGAGGGTGTCACGTTTCGGAACAGCAATCATCCCTTCCTGGCAGAAGATACCGATTTTATCTGCGGTTCTTCTCAGGGACTCAATCACGAGGAGGGGATCTTTCAAGACCTCTTCTCTGTCATCTACTTCAAGCAATGATAGTGAAAGAGGCGCCATGAGGAGAGCAAGCAGGTCCAGGGTAAATGTCGTAGCTACAGCCCGGTCAAACCGGAAACCGGGGGGCGGTTTCATCATCTCCAGATAGACGGATCTGTTGTCGGTACCCAGCATTATTGTTCCTTATTGAGAGGGTTTATAATATCGTTGACCAGGCGAATCGCCGTACCCCACCGAAAATCCATTTTCCCGGCACCGGATTCACCCATCCACAGTTCCAGGGCCCTCTGGTTTTCCAGACGTGCCCGCGTTCGTTTTAACTGAAGCTCCCTGGTATACACGATTTCACGTGTATGTATATTTTCATCTACATTCTTATAACCTTCAGACGCAATAACCTCGTGACACCAATTCTCAATGAACTTCTTTGTAAGGGGATGGATTCTCGAATGAGTAAAATACCGCTCTGACCAGAACTGTTCCAGTCTCGATACCCATGATGAAATAGTTTCTATTCTGCCCTCAATATCATCTTTCCACTGAACCAATCTCTCTGTATACTCTTCAATAAATTCTTCATTCTGTTTTTTTTCAGAAAGCATGAAATTATACAGCAATGACGCCCCATTCATAACCAGGGAGAAGTTATGTGAATCACTGATTTCCTTCCTCAGTTTTTCCGGTACAGAATCAGATATCGGATGGTCCCAGATGTACCGTGTTTCAAACAGTTCGTCAGATAGTGTAATATAGTGCAGAAGCGATTCCGGATGGCAGGTAATTATCCGCTCCTTTAAATACAACGCCTCTTCCCTGGTCAAATCGAGTGTGGCATGTTCAAAAAGATCATCGGGCATGTCCGGCAGTCCCTGGTGCCAGTTATGGGTCAATCGGCCGGAAAGGGGCTCTCCGTCATCGGTAAATACCAGGTGTTTCATCCTGGCATAGTAACTGTCAATATAGCGGTGATACTGATACTGGTTCCCGGGGAAGAGACGTATTCCCCACGAACCAAGACCAATCCAGTAGATACTGCTCGGCAGACGTTTCAATTCAATACCTGACCTTGTGCCGATTATGCCCTCCAAAACTTCACTGCTGTCTTTCAGGATTTTTATGAGCCTTATTTCATCAGCCCGTGCCCGTTGAGATATTGCAGAAGATTTTATTTTTTTTCTTTCCAGGTTACGGTAGATCCAGGGAACTATTAACAGGTAACGAGCCCTGGTCTGAAGTGTTGTAGTACCGGGAAAGAAGTAATTGGAAAAGGCATCGCGGATAACGCCAATGCCCAGTTCATCCCGAGTATCCTGTTCACGGAAAAGATGCACCACATTGAGCATTGCATCACGGTCTTTCGTTGAATAATCAATCCAGGAGAGAGAAGAAGCCATCTTTATACTTTAATCCGTTATATTTTTTATTAAAATATGTAAAAACCCCATAGTTCTTTTGAACATCACAATAGAGTCATTGTCAAGAAAAAATAACATACACAACCCCTCAGGTCGATAAGTCAAATCGGCACGGAGGCCGCTCCTCTACATCGTCTCTCAGCTCTGACCCCGCATGCAGGAAGAAGCGAGGCCACGGACGCTGAGCGTCAGGATGCGGCCCAGGACAGACCCTTCTCAGTGAAAGACTATAAACCGTCCGGCGCAGCCGGTCACCACCCCGGCCGCATGTTCCCTATAGAAAACCTGCTGCCAGTCAAATCGGCACGGAGGCCGATTTGCCCGGATGCGCGCGAGGACGGAACGGAGAGGCCAATCCGCAGCCACCACAATGTGACATTATCAATATACAACCAAACCAGCGACATGGAATGTCGTACACATTGAAATTTATAAGAATTAATGCGCATAACAGGCAAAAAAGTGTTTGAAAATAATAAAATGTATGGTATAAAATGATTATTCACTCTAAAATCCTGTAAATGATCATTAAATTGCGCCTGTTTAATTTCAGCGCTTTAAGGGGCCTGGATCGTTGAAACACACACTGCTAACGGCACTGGCTGTACTTCTTTTTTTATCCTCATGCACGTCGTTTGAAAACAACAGCAATCATCCCGTGGTACGGAACGGGGTAATAGATCTCTCGACCTGGAATTTTGAAAAGGACGGCCCTGTTCAGCTCAACGGGGAGTGGGAATTTTACTGGGAGAGGTTCATCGAAGATGGCCACTTTGACATTTACGAAAAGGAAAAACTGCTGGCACCGGTGCCGAAGCTGTGGAACAACTATTCAATTGACGGCCGTGAATACGGGAGGGGGTTCGCCACCTTTCGGGTCACCGTGAAACTGCCAGATTCACGGGATAAACTGGGGTTGAAAATAACCGAAATCAATACGGCACACAGGCTTTACGTCAATTCAGAACTTTCCGCCAGGGCCGGTGAAGCGGGTTTCGACAGGGGAAGCACGGTCCCGAAATTACTGCCAGAGATTATAACCCTTCCGGAAAACGTAAACACCATGACCCTGACGGTGCACGTATCTAATTTCCATTACAACAGGGGAGGAATCCAGTATCCGATTGTTATCGGTACCCGCGACGACCTGGTAAAGATGATGAAAAACGGGATGGCCATAGACTTTTTTCTTTTCGGCAGCCTCCTGATAATGTCCCTCTATCACTTTGGCTTTTACCTCCTCCGGAGAAAAGACCTTACCTCCCTGCTCTTCGCCTTTTTCTGTTTTTTTATCTGCATCAGGGTGCCCGCCACGGGAGAGATCATTCTCGCCCAGTTCTGGCCCGATTTTCCCTTTTTCCTGAATTTCAAACTGAAGTATATGTCGTTCCCGGCCCTCCCCCTCTTCTTTTCGTTTATCTATATCATATTCAGAAACTACGCGCATCGGACAGTAAGCCTCGTTATTTTTATCCCGTGCATAATTCTCGGGGCCAGCGTATTCGTGGTACCGTTGAGTTACCAGGGATATTTCATGGAGCCGTATCTTGTTGTCACCATAATAACCAGTATTTACGTTCTTTATATACTTTTCCGGGCCGCGCTGAACGCCCATACCGAGGCATATATCGTCCTGGCAGGTTTCACCATCCTCTTTGTTGCCATACTGAACGACCTCCTGATGGAGACATACCAGATTTATCTGTTCGCCAACATTCTCCCCATCGGGGTGTTCCTGTTCATTCTGTCCCAGTCATTCGTGCTGTCGCTCCGGTTCTCCCGGGCGTTCAGCAAAATCGAAGAAATCTCCGGCGAACTGAAAGAGAAGAACGAGGCCCTGGTCCGCTATGACCGGATGAAAGACGACTTTCTCGCCGGCACCTCCCATGAACTGCGGACACCACTCTCGGGGATGATCGGTATCGCGGAGACCCTCCGCGACACGAAACTCAGGGGCTGCGGGGAGGAGGTCGCCGACGACCTGTCGGTCATCGTGTCAAGCGGCAAGCGCCTCTCTTCCATGATAAACGGCATCCTCGATTTCTCGCGCCTCAAGTACGACACCATAACCCTGGCATTTGAGAAAATTGATCTTTACAACATACTGTCCGAACACCTCGCCCTCATGAACCCCCTCATCAGGGGAAAGAACATCGTTATCACGAGCGGCATCAAGCAGGGCGAACACCTCTTCTTCGCGGACAGGACGCGTCTCTCCCAGATACTCCACAATCTCATCGGGAACGCGGTCAAGTTCACCCTTGAAGGGGAGATAGCCATTTTCGCCGAAAACGAAGAGACCATGGTCGCAGCAACCATCAGGGACACCGGCATCGGCATCCCGGCGGAACGACTCGATTCGATTTTCGATCCCTACCAGCAGGCTGACGAGTCCATCGCCCGTCAGTTCGGGGGGACCGGCCTCGGCCTCACCATCACGAAGCACCTCATAGAGCTCCACGGCGGGGCCATTACCCTGAATTCAGAGGAGGGAACCGGCACCGAGGTCCGCTTCTCACTCCCCCGGTACACCGGCCAGGAGGTTGTCGAGATCCTTCCCGTGGCTGATACTGTATCCTATCCGGCGTTCTCCGAAGGGGGCCATTTACCGGTTCTGAAAGACCTCATCACGGAGAATGAAACCCCCGTCAACAAGCCTGTCACCCTTTCCATTGCCGGGGGGACACTCCTCATCGTTGACGACGAACCGATCATCCTCCACGTGCTGAAAAACATTCTCGAGGCGGACGGCCATACCGTGTACACCGCCTCGACCGGGGAGCAGGGCCTCAAACTCGTGGACATAGTGTCTCCCGACCTTGTCATTCTCGACGTCATGATGCCGATGCTTTCCGGGTACGATGTGGCACGGGAAATCAGGAAGACATGGAACCTCCTCGAGCTCCCCCTGCTCATGATATCGGCCCGGAGCCAGACAGAGGACATCGTCTCAGGGTTTTACTCCGGCATTAACGATTACATATCCAAGCCCTTCAACAAGAACGAACTTTCCGCCAGGGTGTGGACCCTCCTCGAAATGAAACGGGGATACGTTGAGCGGGTCAAGCTGACCAATATTGAGAAAGACCTCGAGGTGGCCCGCCTGTTACAGAAATCGATAATAACAAAGAAGGATTATTACCGCGCCCTGGACGGGTACGACATTGACGTGCGCTACTACCCGGTGAACAACCTGATCAGCGGTGATTACTACAACATCCGCCAGGATGACGACGGGGAGGTCTCGATCTTTCTGGCGGACGCCACCGGTCACGGCATCCAGGCGGCCCTTTTCACCTCCCAGATAGACGTCCTTTACAAGGACTCCCTCCACGTGAAACAGCCCCACAGGAAGCTCGAGCATATCAACAGGAGCCTCATCAGCGAAATCGGGACCAACAACTTCTTCACCGCCATCCATGTCCTGCTCCAGGGGGACCGGGTGCTCTACTCCGGGGCCGGCCACCTGGACCAGTTCATCTACCGTGCCTCCACCGGGACCTACGAGATACTGAAGCCGAGGGGGGTTATCATCGGCATGGATCTGGACGCGGAATACGCCCTCTATGAAACCAGGCTTGAAAAAGGCGATATTCTGGCCCTGTTCACGGACGGGGTCCTCGACACGGAACTTCCCGGCTCACCGGGAAACGAGTTGTTTCCTGACGAAGCCATGGAGATACTCCTTCCTGTTTTCAGGGGAAAGAATAATAACTCCACCTCTTCTGAGCTAAGCCGCATGATAATTGACGTGGTCCAGGGCATGGACGAAAACATCAGGTTCAACGACGACATCACCTTTATTATCATATCACAGAAAAATGACGCAAACTCATCGGCCTGAAAACGGTATTCCGCGATAAAATTTTTTTGCAACCCTGAACCCCGTTTATCCGTCATGACTAAAGGGAACTTCTATAAATCGGTTTTTATAGAAAATGGTGCTGACCGATTTAAACCAAAATATGTCCCCCAAAGGGAACCTCTTGTTTAATTAATAGAGGTTCCCTAAATATACACATACTTTTGTTTTTTTTTGCATATAGTCTTAACCTGAGTTTACTATCCGTTTCCCGTTACCAACCAAAACCTGAAAGGAGCTCTCAAATGAAACATATACTGATGATTTATCCCGAAACTCCCCCCACCTTCTGGAGTTTTTCATACGTCATGCCGGTCGCCGGCAGGAAAACCTCCTTCCCGCCCCTGGGGCTCATGACCGTGGCAGCCATGGTCCCGGAGGGGTACTCAATCCGCCTCGTCGACATGAACGCTGAAGAGCTCACCGATGAGGAAATACGGAAAGCTGATCTGGTGCTTGTTTCAGCCATGATCATACAGAAAGACTCTTTCCACGAAGCGGTGCGACGCTGCAGTGCCCTGGGGAAACCGGTCGCCGCCGGGGGGCCCTATCCAACCTCCTCCACCGGGGAACTCGATGGTGTGGACACGATCATCTCCGGGGAGGCTGAAACGGTGATGACAGAATTCTTCAGCGATTACGAGCGGGGGTCCCTTAAAAAAGAGTACCGCGGAACCCCGAAGACAGACATAACCGCGACCCCGATTCCCCGGTTCGACCTGATCAACCCGAACGATTACTATACCCTGTCCCTGCAGTATTCCCGGGGGTGCCCTTTCAACTGCGAATTCTGCGACATCATAGAGATGTTCGGGCGAAAATCCCGGACCAAAAACACCGACCAGTTCCTTGCCGAGTTCACGGCCCTCTACGACGCCGGGTACCGGGGGCCCCTCTTCATCGTGGACGACAACTTCATCGGGAACAAAAAGAAGGTGAAGGAGATGCTCCCTGAAGCTGCCCGGTGGCAGAGGGAGCGCCGGTACCCCTTTATCCTCTTTACCGAAGCGAGCATCAACATGGCCGACGACGACGAGCTCATGGACATGATGGAAGAGGCCGGTTTCAACATGATATTCCTCGGAATCGAGACCCCGGTGGAGGAGTCGCTCTCCGCCTCGGGAAAAAGCCAGAACGTGGGAAAAACCATGCTCGAGAGCGTGAGGAAAATCCAGTCCCGGGGAATCGAGGTCACCGCCGGTTTCATCGTCGGTTTCGACACCGACCCGGAAAACGTCTTCGACCTCCAGATCGACTTCATCCAGCGCTCCGGCATTGCCATGGCCATGGTGGGTCTCCTCACCGCCCTCCCGGGAACCAGACTCGCCGGGAGGCTCGCGAAGGAAAACCGGCTCATAGCCGACACCACGGGAAACAACATGTACCACCCGGACGTGAACTACGTGCCGGTAATGGACAGGGAAAAGCTCATCGACGGCTACTACCGGATCATGTCCCATATCTATGAGCCGAAACACTATTTCAGGCGGTGCATCACCATGCTCAGGAACATGCCTGCTTCCCGGATCTACCCGGGAGCGGTCACCCCGTCGATAGTTCTCCTTTCGATCAGGGGGCTTCTTTTCAGCCTGACCCGCCAGCTCTTCTCATCCTACGGCATCCACTACGCCAGGTTCATAATGATGGTGCTCGCCGGCATGGCAACGAAGTTCCCGAAGGCGGTGCGGATGGCGGTCACCGGCCACCACTTCTTCATGATGACCAGGGACATGGTGCGGGTCAGAGAAGTGAAGGAGTCCATTACCGACATGAACGTCAGACTCAGGGACTTCATGGAGTGGATGAGGAACACCGGCAGGCGGGTTTCCCTTGGCCGGGGGGCCAGGCTCTACATACGTACGGTAACCGTAATCACCGACAGGTACCGGAAGGTCCGAAGCGATTCCATATCGGCCCTGGATGAAACCCTCCGGGGCCTGACCGAGACCCTGAACCAGTATACCGACATCCTCTCCCAGACCATCAACGAGCATTTCGACATAACCGCCTATTCGAAAAGAAAAAAGATAAAATTCCTGAAGCGCCTCAAAAAGTACCGGCGGTACCTTGAGACCGGCATCCGGAAAGACATTGCCTCACTCCACCGGGACGCGGGGCGTTACCTGAACCGGTCAATAGACCACACCCTGGAGGTCATTGTGATGAACATCCGGCGACTGGAGTCCTACTCCTCACGGGAGCAGTAGGGCGGTATTATAGTTGCAATATTTTTTCCCCGGCGCAGAATACTGCAAAAAGAAGAGAGGGAGAACAAGCCATGGCATACACATCCATTACCGCCGAGTATGATGACCATATCTGCACCGTGACCCTGAACAGGCCACCGATGAACTCAATAGACATGACCATGCGGGAAGACCTGGACCGGGTGTTGACCGAAATCGAGGGCGATGAAAACACCCGGGTCCTGGTCATAACCGGGGCCGGGGAAAAGTGCTTCTGTTCGGGAATGGACGTGGCGGACGTGGTGAACCTCTACAACGGCCCCCAGGCAATCAATATCTTCAACCGGATTGACCGCTTTTCGAAGCCGGTGATCGCCGCCCTGAACGGTCACGCCCTGGGGGGCGGATGCGAGCTCGCCCTGGCGTGCCACTTCAGGCTCATGGCGGAAACCGAAAAGGGGAGGATAGGGTGCCCGGAACTCAACCTCGGCATCACCCCCGGGTGGGGCGGCATCCAGCGGCTCCCGCGCCTTCTGGGGAGGTCGAAGGCCCTGGAGCTTATTCTCTTTTCGAAGCGGCTCACCGCGAAAGAGGCCCTCGATATCGGCCTCGTGAACCAGACCGCCCCTGCCGGCGGTTTCAGCGCCCTGGTCAGCGACTTTGCCCGGGCCCTTGCCGCCCGTCCACCCCTGGCGGTGCGCGCGGTCCTGACCGGCATGGTTACCGGCCTCGAAAAGGGGATAGACGAGGGCCTGAAAAAAGACCTGGAAAATTCGAAGAACCTGGCATTAAGCGAAGACGCGAAGGAAGGCATCACCGCCTTCATGCAGAAGCGGGAGCCGGTCTTCACCGGGAAATAGGCACCTACATCAGCCTGGCGGCCCGCTCCTTGAACATGAAATAGTATATCATGTCGCTGTAACGGTCCATCTCGATCTTGCCCTGCTCGGATACGGAGTAGCGCCAGAAACCGTAGAGCTTGGTCTGGTTGATGAGCCTCCTGCTGTAAAGCTTCCAGGTGAAGTAGTTACGCACCCGTTCAACGCCGTTGCGCGAAATTTTATCCCAGAGCTTTTTGTCCTTCCGTGTGTTTTCGATAAATTCTTCAAGCCCTTCAGCGATGAGATCGGGGCGGCTCGTGTTCAACAGGAACCCGCTTTTGCCGTGCTCGATGATCTCCAGGGGGCCGCCGAACTGAGGTCCGAAAGTCGGGAGCCCGGACAGCATCGCCTCAAGTATGGTGAGGCCGAAGGCCTCGAACAGGGCCGGCTGAACGAAGATGCCTTTTTTATCGGCGATTATCCGGTATACTTCCCCGGTGTCGATCTTGTTAATACTCGGCAGCCACCGCACGCTTCCGTGGAGGTTGTACCGGTCAATGAGGGCGTAGGCCTTCTCTATCTGCTCCCGCTCCTCGTCGTCATGGGACTGCTCCAGGTGAATAGACCCGGCCGCGAAAACAATGTTGCAGTTCCCGCGCAAAATTTCGCTCATGCCGAAGGCCTCGACCAGACCGGTGATGTTCTTGATACGGTCGAACCGGGCCATGGTGAATATGGGCATCTTGTCCGGGTCCGCCAGGGTTCCGAAGATGTCGTCCGTGGCGTCGGTGAAGAGCCGGTTCTCCCACTGGGTCCTCTTCTGGGTAAGCCGATCCTCCCCCTCGTACCAGGGAAAATACATGTTCTCGTCAACCCCGGGGGGAATGACGTTGAACTTGGGTGCGTAGAGGTTGATTCCCCCTTCCACCTGCATGTTTCCCGGCATAGTGAAGAACTGGTACGACTCGTACTGCCCCATGGAATCGTCGGTGCCGATGATCTCCTGGTGGGTGCTGGCGATGATGAAATCAGACTTGTTCATCGAGATGATGTCCGCTATGAACTGGAGGCTGAAATGGTAGTCCTCCTCGAAATCAGTCCAGTACATGTCCGAGAAGAGGTACTTGGTCTTCTCCAGGGCGTGGGCTATGGTGCACTGTATCACGTTCAGCTGCTCCGACATCAGGGTGGCGACCAGGTTTCCGTCGGAATAGTTCCCTATTATGAGATCAGGGCGGCCCTGGAATTCGCTCACCACCTGGGTCGAGGCGTCCTCGGCGAACTGCTCGAGGTAGGGCCACACGTCAAAGCGGGAGATCCAGTGGTTCAGGATGTTCTGGTCCCTGTCCTTGAAGGGGATCCTCAGTATCCAGCAGTTGTCGGTCTGGTGAATCTTCTCTTTCCTGACGTTGCTGGTTGTTCCGTCCGCCTCGGGTATGAAGCGGGTGACCACGATTATCGAGGGTGTCACGTCAAGGCCCGCCAGTTCAATCTCCTCCTTGAGATGGCGCTCAAGGGCCTTGACCTGGTCCAGGATGTAGATCACCTGTCCCCCGGTGTCCGGCTTGCCGAGGACGTTCTCCTGGCCGAACCATCCGTGGGGGGAAATTATCGCGATGCGGGAGATGAGGGGCATCGGGACCCGGTTGATGAACTCCTCGAGGAGCTTGTCCGTCGGCTCGTTCAGGAGATCGTAGAGTATCTCCATGGTCTCCAGTATTCGGCCGGCGTTGTTCCCCCACCCCGGCTCAAAGCCCATCTTGTTCAGCTCTTCCTCCATGGCGCCGTAGGGGGTGTCCCTGCTCATGTTCCGTAGAAAGTCTATCGCGTCCTGGAGGGCGTCGTAGAATACCCGGTAATTGCGCAGTATGTTCCCGTTGACCAGGAGCTGGCGGTTGTTGAAGGAGTGTATCCTGATGAACTCAAAAAGCTTGCCGTTCCACTCCTCGGGGTTGCTGAATATCTTGCTCGACATGTACCGGTTAAGATAGGTCATGCCGTCACCTATCTTCCTCGGGTCCTTGATAGTGGGGGTGTAATCGTAGAAGGGCATGTAGTCTATCTGGAGGTGCTTGCCGGTGAGGGCGTACCCCAGGACGTACTCGTCTTTCATGTCAAGGTACCGGGAAAGGGTGATCCGCTCCATGTGCTCCCCGTCTATGCGCAGGAGGTAAAACCGGTACCGGGCGATGGCGTACCGGTGCATGATGACGATATAGTCGGAGGTGAAAAAGAGCTCCTGGGTGCGGTAAAAGAAGCGGTAGATAGACGAGTCCCTTGTGACCGAATGGTCCCTGCCGTTCTCCTCGCAGAACTGGTCAAAACGAAGGAGGATATCGTTCCGTAAAATGAATCGCTCCTCTTTCAACGACAGATAGGTTATGAATTCACGGAAGTCTTTCTGCTCCCGTTCCGGTATTATTCTGTTCAGTAAATCTTCAGCCATTGTTCCTCGCTTACAATATATGTAAATCCCTTAACTGTTTCAAACCGGAATCATCCTTCTCACTTTCTCACTTTATCAACTCGAGAAAACCGTAATGTTTCATGCCGTCTATGATGCCGGCCGCGGATGGCTTTTCGGAAAAATATATCCTGCCGAGGCCTTTGAGTTCGTCAAGCTCATGGCTGTGGTTCTCCACCACCACCGCCAACGGCTCGCCCCGGAGCATCTCCTCGTCGTTCCCCGAGTCGCCGCACACCATGATGTTCTCCAGGGGAATCTCCCACTTGTAGCTGAAATACCTGATGGCCTTCCCCTTGGATGCCCGAAACGGGAGTATGTCCAGGAACTGGTCGTGGGAATAAATCAGGTTGTACCTGAGGCCGTTTTTGATGAGTACCTCGTGGACCTGTTCGATGCGGTCTTTCCCGGGTTCCATGTAGTAGCTGATCTTGTATTTCTTCTGGGTCTCCTCCTCCTGGTATTCGAGGAAGTCAACGCCGTCGAGCACCTCCCGGATTTTGTCCCTGTTCCACTTGTGGGACAGGTGGGCGTCCCAGCCCCGGTCGTAGAGGGTGCCGTTTTCGTAATATACCTCGGAACCGACCGAGGTTATGGCGATGTCAGGCTGGGGCAGCGAATATTCTTCCAGATATTCTATTGCGGAATCGACGGACCGGCCGGTGGCGATGCCGAATCCAATCTTTTCATGGTTGTCGTTCAGGATGCCGATGAGCTCGTCCAGGCCGCTGTTGTCCTCGCCAATGAGGGTGTTGTCGATGTCGGTCATGAGGAAATAGTTGAGCCTGGCAAGGCGCTTGCCGATGTTCCGCTTGGCGAAAGAGTCCTTCTGGTCAATTCCGCTCTCACCGGAGGAGATCTTCCGCACCGAATCAACGTATTTCTTCGCGTGGGCCTCCCAGGTGTAATGCTTGCGCACGTTTACGATACCGTTCTTGGAGTAGTTCTCCCAGGCGTCGTTATCGGTGAGGATCTTCAAAATGGCGCTCCTGATCTCTTTTGAATCGGTCGGGTCCACGAGGATCCCGTTCTGGCAGTTGCTCATGATGTCCCGGGGGCCGCCGTCGTTCGTCGCCACGATGGGGACGCCGCATGCAGCCGCCTCGAGGAGGGTCAGGCCGAAGGGCTCGGTCAGGGCCACGTTGACGAAGACCCCCCGTTTCTCCGCGGCAATCCGGTAGAGCTCCGGCACCTCCATCTCGAAGTCGTGCTTCTTCGGGATCGCCATCTTCCCATAAAGGTCGTAGCGGTCCATCAGGAGAAGGATGTCGGTCAGCACCTGCCGTTCGTTCTCCTCCTTTTCGTCGATGTTCTTCCGTATGCCGGCGAACACGGCCAGGTTCGCGATAGCCTGGAGTTCCAGGTCCTCCCCGTAGGCCCTGATGAGGCCGGATATGTTCTTCCGCTTGTCCGGCCTGCTCAGGGCGAGGATTATCGGCTTGTCCGGCTTCAGGAAGAACCGGTTCATCTCCTGGAGGACCGAGGCGTGGGCGTGGATCTGCTCCTCTTCGCGCTGGTTTTCCGAGATCATGTCATGGTAGTATGGATAGAACGTCTCGATATCGATACCCGGGGGAATCACGCTGTACTCGGGTATGCCGTGGTTCTCATAATCCCCGTACTGCCGCTCAATCTCCTGGCTGGTGCTCGTCACGATGAGATCGGCGTTTTTCAGGGCCTCCTCCTCGGCGTTGATGCGGGTATCTATTTTGAACTTCTTGACAATCTCGCTCTCCTTCATGCCGTCGTTAATGAGCTTCTGGAGCTTGCTCCTCCCCAGGGAATGGCCGGTGAACACGAAAGGGAGCCCGAATATTTCGGAGAGTTCCTTTGCCACGTATCCCGCGTCCGCGTAGTGGCCGTGGATGATGTCGGGAATGTCGCCTTCCTGCTTGATGAACTTGATGACCTTGTCCACGTATTCCGCCAGGTGGGGCCAGAGGAGTTCCTTGCGGATATATTTTCTCCCCCCGCACTGGACGCGCACGATGCGGAACCGGTCGTTGACCTGTTCTATCTGCTTCGAGTAGTCTTTTGATACGGTCTTGTCGTCGATGAGCCTGGTGAAGAGATCAACCTGCCGGACCCCTTCGAGTTCGCTCAGGTTTTTGCCGAGTTCCACCACGTATTTGATCTGGCCGCCGGTATCGGCGTCGCGGCCCATTTCCATGTTGTCCGCGCGCACCAGTCCGTGAATGCTGAACATCTGTATGTGGAGGTCTTTCTTCCCTTTGTTTTCTGTCATGTATAAGTCCTTTAATGTTTTTCACCCCTCCCCCCGGCAGCCTTCAGGTAGAGATCTTTGTCTTTCGGGATGGCCCCCTGGATAGTGCATATCTCCGACGACAGGGCCAGGGCGGATTTAAGCGTCGCCTCGGGGTGCCAGCCGTGGAGCACGCCCAGGGCCAGTATAGACGCGAATGAGTCCCCCGCGCCGACCGTGTCGACCATGTTTTTTACCGGAGGCGGGGTCGCCTTGTAGAGTTCACCCCCGCTGTAGATGCAGCTCTCGCCGGGCCCGTTCGTAACCGAAATGGTTGCGATTGAAAAATCACGGCTTAACCGCTCCAGGGCTTCTTCCCCGTTTTTCGCGATGCCGAAAAGCTCAAGGATCTCCTCGAGCTCGTCGGCGTTGATTTTCAGCACGTCCGAATTTTTCAGTGACTCCTCGATGGTCCTGCCCGTGTAGCACCCTGGACGGAGGTTAATATCGCAGAACCGGACGGTTCCCCCGCCGGCCTGCGAAAGTATCTCCCGCATGGTGTTAAAGCCGTGTTCGCTCCGCTGGACCACCGTGCCGAAATAGATCAGGTTAGCCTGATCCACGTCGGTTACGGCGTGAATCTTCTTCGAAGAGATATAGTCGTAGGCCACGTCCTTCTTGATGTCAAAAGTCGGGACCCCCTTATCGTCAAGGGTCACCTCCACCGTGCCGGTATCATGGTCGTCGTCGACCTGTATGTCGAGGGCGCCGAAACCGGCCGATGTGACATACTCAAGAATTTCTTTACCGTGATCGTCATTACCGACCCGGGAAAAAAAACGGACCGGAACACTAAGGTTCTTCAGGTGAGCCGCGAAATTAAAGGGTGCGCCACCGAGCCTGCGGTACTCCGGAAAAATATCAAACAGGATTTCACCGATTACGAGGACCATGGTTAATGCACCGCCTTACGTGGAAGAAGACGCGAAAAAGAGCCACCTCATCTGCTGCTTCTTCTCCGCTGTGCTGACATCCGACGCTGCTTCTTTCTCAATCGCCGTTCCATTTCTTCGCGTTTTCTCTTTTTTTTCTGGCTTGGTTTTTCGTAATAACGTCTCTTTTTAAGTTCCTTAAACACGCCCTCAAAGGCCATTTTTTTCTTGAGGTCTTTCAGGGCTTTCTCGATATTATCGTCAACCTTTACCTGTAAAGGTTTTGTCAAAAAGAATCACCTCCCCTTGTTACGTTGTTTACAAAATAACAGTTTTACCGGGAGAAATCAAGTCCCGGTTCCAACCGGTTACAGCTGTATCACCTTGTTTGACCCGCATAATGGGCAGAATATCTCAACTGAATCGCTGTCAGATGAAATCAGATCTTCCCAGCGGTTCTCGCAGTCCTCGCACACGAGGATGACCTCGAGGAGCAGATCCTGGTTTTCTTCTTCGGCTTCCTTTTCATCAGGATCTGCCAGCTCCCTTTTTTTATTTTCTTCCGCGTAAAATTCGTCTTCATATACCAGGTCGTCGAAACTCTTTTCGTTACTGTTTTTCATAACGCCTCTAACGCTCCTTCCCGAAACATAATGTTAGTCAACAAACAGATAGCATTCGCAATTTCATTTCAACGGCGTGAGCCTCAATGGAATGCGCTTTAAAAGAACTGCACAGCCGGTTATTCACAACTAAAAAGCCAGTATTTTTTGTCAAGTACTCATTCTGTTTTTTTTGGTATAACACTACATTATACTATAAATGTTCACTTCTGAAGGGCAATGTCGCGATATCCAGGCATGAGGATTTGAATCCCGGGCCGAGAGATCAGTAAAACATTGGACGCCCTTCTGGCGGACTTACCGAAAATGGAGGGTATACTTGAAAATTTATTTATTTTATTTTTTATAATTATTTAAATTATTTTGAGATTATAAAACAAATACAAAAAGCCCTTGCCATATGAAGGGGTATCATACTATATATCCATTGAGGAGTTTATTATCACTTTATCAACATTCCTGACATATTACCACAATTCTCTCATCGGCGAAACAGTAAGACATCTGGTCATCATCCTCTACAGCATGCCAGCGGCAATTTTCACCGGGGTCGTGCTCGGTTTTCTCATTGAAAGAAGGCCCCGCCTGGCGCGGATTGTCATCACCGTAACGAGCGTAATCATGACCATACCGAGCCTGGCCCTGTTCGGCATCATGGTGACCATCCTGGCCCCGGCGGGCCTCGGCCTTGGCATAACACCGGCGGTCATAGCCATAACCCTCTACTCACTGCTCCCCATAACGAGAAATACCTATACCGCCCTGAACGACGTGGAGCCCGGTATGATAGAGGCGGCCCGGGGCATGGGGTTCACCCCGATGCAGATTCTCTTCCGGATAAAGGTTCCCCTTTCGATACCGGTCATCCTGGCCGGAATCAGGATCGCGGTGGTCATGGGGGTCGGGGTCGCCTGCTTCGCCTTTCTCGTCGCGGCCGGGGGCCTCGGGTATTTTATCTTTTCCGGGATCAGCCGGACCAGCACCTACATGGTCCTCGCCGGGGGAATAATCGTATCAATACTCGGAATCGGCATAAACTTCCTCTTCATCATGATCGAGAACCTGCTGACCCCAACCGGCATCAAGCTTGAAAAAAACGGAACCTAACCATGATACATTTTGAAAACGTCGTAAAACAGTTCGAAGAAAATGTCGCGGTGGACGATCTGACCATAACCTTCCCGAAGGGGAAGATCTCGGTCGTCATCGGCCCATCCGGCTGCGGAAAAAGCACAACGCTCAAGATGATAAACCGCCTCATCGATCCCGAGAAGGGGACCATCACCATAGACGACAAATCGATCTATGAATACAACGCCGTGAACCTCAGGCGGAGCATCGGGTACGTCATCCAGGACATCGGGCTCTTCCCCCACTACACGGTTTTCGAAAACATAGCCGTGGTCCCGAAGATGCTCAAGTGGGACAGCAACCGTATCAGGGAACGGATCGACGAGGTCTTGAACCTGGTCACCCTGGACGAGACCTTCGCCGAAAAGTACCCGGGCCAGCTCTCGGGGGGAGAGCGCCAGCGGGTCGGCCTTGCCCGGGCCCTGGCCGCGGACCCGGACGTGCTCCTCATGGACGAACCCTTCGGGGCGATTGACCCGATCAACCGGCTCACTCTCCAGGACGCCTTTCTCGATATCCAGGAGGATCTCCATAAGACGATAATCTTCGTAACGCACGACATCAACGAGGCGATTAAACTCGGCGACCGGCTCGCCATACTGAACAACGGGAGACTGGTTCAGTTCGATTCCCCGGATGAGATAATCCTCAGTCCCAACGACGAGTTCGTGGAAAACCTTCTCGGCCATGACCGGAACATGAAGGCCCTGGCACTGAAAAAGGCGAAGGAGTTTACCGTTACCGAGGGATACATCACCATGCCCTCAGGCTCCACGGCAGAGGAAATCAGCGACCGGTTCAAGGCCCGGGACGAGACCATAGCCTTTACCGTTGAAGAAAACGGAAAACTCGCCGGGCGGTACCGATGGGAAAAGCTCCGGGACGGCTCGCGCAAGGTAGTCCGGGATCGGGTCACGGTCCACGTTGACCGGAACGCCAACCTGAACGAGGCCCTTTCCATCATGCTCGAGTCGGGGGAGAAGACCCTGCCGGTAATCGGGGCCGGGAAAAACTTCCTCGGCGTGGTCCGCCTCGGGCATATTTTCGAGGAGATGAGCAAAGACTGATTCATGGAATGGATTTCCTACATACTCGATAACTCCGACAAGGTCGCGATCCTCATCTGGCAGCACGTGCACCTCTTTGCCGTGTCCATGGCTGCGGCCCTGTTCATCGGGATTTCCCTGTCAATCTACAGCACCAGGCCGGGAAAAGAGAAACTCGGGACGGTAATTTTAAGCATAACCAGCGCGTCCCAGGCTATTCCGCCACTGGCGGTAATCTCCTTGATATTTATCTTCGTCGGCATCGGGGCGCTTCCCTCTATAATCGCCCTGGGGATTTACAGCATCGTTCCAATCGCGTTCAACGCCACATCGGGGCTCCTGAGCGTTTCCCCGTCGGTGATAAACGCCGCCACCGGTATCGGCTTCACCGAGCGGCAGATTCTCTGGAAGGTCAAGCTCCCGATATCCATGCCGGTCATCATGGCCGGAATCAGGAGCGCCGCGACGATCAACATCGGCACGGCAACCGTTGCGTCGTTTATCGGGGGCGGCGGACTCGGCGACCTAATCTTCATGGGGATCAAGCTCTACCGCTTCGATATTATTATGGCCGGGTCCATACTGGTCGCCGCCCTGGCGATGCTGGTTGACGGGGGGCTGAAACTCGCCGAGAGCGCTCTGATTTCACGGG
>CAZEPS010000038.1:0-23070 GCA_964514165.1 uncultured Leptospirales bacterium | reverse complement strand
CCCGCGTTGAACAGAACATAATCCACCGGCCCGCCGCTTTCGAAAATAATCCCGTACTGGGACCGAAGGGAAAGGTACAGGTTCCTGTATACCGGTATTTCCAGGGCGCCCCCCGCCTGGATAACCGGGAGTACACCACTCCTGGGGGAGTAACGGTACCTGAAGATATCGCCGTAGATGTAATTCATGTTATAGCTGCCGCCGAACGAAAAAACCGGCATTATTGTCAGTTTCCATACCCTGAATCCGTATCCGGTTTCCGCCAGGAAAGGAATAAGGAGTGAGTGGTGCACCCGGTCCCTGCCATCGGTGTAGTGAATCTGTAGTGTCAAACCGATAAAAATGTTTTCAAGGACAAAATTGTCTATCCGGCATCGCAGGGCTGCGCCGTGTCCTGATGACGCAATGGATCTGAAATATCCAGCGGGAAGGAGATAACTGTATTCTCCGGTGAGCTTCACGGCGAGTTTTTCCTTCCATGAGGTGACGCCGAGAAGATCTATTCTCTTCGCGATCCGTTCACTGAGCTCCTCCGCTGATTCAAGTATATAGCCCACGTCGTCTGTCCTTGCGGAATCGGTTATCAGTACCGTATTCGTGTTTATGTCAATAACCTTGACGTGTATTAAATACCATTTTCCGAGTTTGTCCACCGATCCCATGACAATGTAATCGGTGCCGGTAAGTCTTCCGATCTTTTTCATGCATTCAGGGCCGGTGCAGGTGCCCAGGTCTATTCTACGCTCCCTGAGAATTTGATCTATCTGGCTGTATTCAATAATATCAAACAGGTCTGATTCAAAAAGGCCGTGCTCTATTTTACTTCTCACGATACCGGCAAGGTTCGCCGGAACGCTGCCTGCGGAAAACTGGACAATGCCGATTCTCTTTCGCGAAACAGCTTCACTACCTAACGCACCAGGGTGAGAGGTGATAATTGCGGTTATGATGATTACATTTAAAATGATTATGCGGGACATGGTAATCAAGGGATGGCGCTAATGATGCGGAGTGCTATACGCTCCCCGGCCCTGTCTAAATTATCGAGGCTGCTGATTTTCTCCCTGGTATACACGATAATTTTCGCGTCACTGACCCGTACCAGGCGGGCGTTAATTATGTATTCGTTATTGTCTTTTTCTACTGAACCGAGAATGACGTGGCCGGCCCTGCGAACCCCTTTCTGGTCAAATGATATTTCAGTTTTATCGTCCTTGTACCGGCCCAGGGCTTTTGCTATTTCTCCGGTTACCGACCGCGTCTCATCCATTGATACGTCTTTACCCTGGAAGGTCCTGATTCCTATCAGGTTTTCGCTGACCGGTTTCGCGTAATTTTCATGTGCCGGCTTTTGATCGACCGGCCAGGCCCCTTCGCCAGGCTTCGTGTCAGCTGGAACCTCAAGCCTGTCAATACTTCCCGGCATGACAAGGTATCTTGCACCGAAATATATGCCGGTGGTTATGGCGCCCGCTGTTATGAGTAAGGATATTACCCAGATTAGGGCGCTCCTGATAATGGTGACGCTGAACCCGTATTTTTTCAGGGTGAAGAATACATAAGAGATGGAACCGAAGATGAGGCTGTAACCCCCGGCCTTCTTTAGTGTTTTACGAAAGTTCCTCGGCTTCGTTTTCCTGATCCGTTTTTTTGCCTCGTCAGGGACCGGTTCAGCCAGGCCGGTTTTGTCCAGGGCCTTTTTCAATGCATCGTTTTTGTCGTTATCTCTCACAGCAGGTCCTCCAGGTTCCGGATTCCCTTTTTCGCCAGGTAATCCAGGATTTTCTCGTTTACCCGGTTATAGCGGTACCGCGCCTGTCTCTTTGAGTAACCGAGCTGTCCCCCGGCTTCCTCGTAGGAGAACCCTTTTACCGCGATCAGCTCAAACAACACCCGTTCACTCTCGTCATCATAGATTTCAATGCTGTTGATGATCTCTTCCAGTATAATTCTCAGGTCCCTGAATCCATTAATGTAGGTAAGGCTTGCGTCATTAATCAGGTTGTCAATATCCTCCTGGTTGTACTTTTTCTTTCGAAAGTAATTCATCAGCTCAAGACGGATCGCGCCATTGAGCCACTTTCTTTTGTCCTCGATCGTGGTAAGTTTCTCGTAATACTTCACGAAAATATCCTGGCACAGGTCCTCGGCATCCTCGAAAGACCCGACCCTGGCGTATACGGTACTGTAGACCAGCGGATAGTAGAGATTATAGTCCTCTGCGAAATCCCTGTTTTTACCGAACATGGGTAAATGCCTGTCCTTTATATAAGCGTTATAACTGGTATGAGAGTGACAAAATTATTTTAAGAAAAATGAAACTATTCACGATTTATTGACAAAATGGATTTTTCAACCATTTTTTAACATTCTGATTAATTAATACTTGAATTCAGGTATGGGGACATTTGAAACCCGGTGTTTGCAATTATTTATACGACTGCAAATTCCGGTTTTTTTCAAATTTTGTGTTAACACGGGAACGTTGAAGATTGCTTTTCGGAATTTTCCGTACGATATCGGGCTGTTGCCGCAAACAGGAAAAATACATTGATTTTTATGACACCCTTTTTACCTTCGTAACAGGAGGCGGTGAATATCATGATCGTGACGCGACGAAAGGAAATAGACTATATAAAGAAACACCTGAAAGGCCGCAGCCGCATCGTTATTGTCGGATGCGCCGACTGCGCGGCGGTGTGCCGTACCGGGGGCTCTGAGCAGATTCAGGAGATGGCGGAGCTTCTTGCAGAAAACGAGACTGTCGCCACCATGTCCATGGAATCCCCCTGCGACAAGAGGATAGCCAGGCGTGATCTGAAGCGCCTCTCCCGGGAGCTGGAGAGGGCCGACGCAATACTGGCCCTCACCTGCGGGAGCGGGGTCCAGGCCCTGGCTGAGGTTTCGGGAAAGGAGACCGTCGCGGCCCTGGACACGGAATATCTCGGCATGGTGGAACGCCTGGGGAGATACCATGAGCGTTGTTCACTCTGCGGCGACTGCATGCTGAACGAAACAGCCGGCCTCTGCCCGGTGACCCTCTGCCCCAAGGGGATGCGGAACGGCCCCTGCGAAGGCATCCGCGGCACCATGTGCGAGGTCTATGATGAGAGGGAATGCGTCTGGCACCGGATTTATGAGCGCCTCAATGAAACAGGGCGGGGCGATCTGTTCGCCGCCTGCCATGAACCGGTTGACTGGTCACTGAAACACCTTGACAGGGAACAGCCCGCCGGGAGCGAGTAATGATGGAGCTTCTGTATATACGCGATATAGACACCCTCGAGAAATTTGATTCCCTACTGGCCGGGATCGATCCTGAAAAACCGATCCTTGTGAGCGATGCCGGTACCATCGATCCCCTGCTGATGATGATCAGGGCCAGGAATGCCCGGGAATCAGGTATTTACCTTGAGTGCACGGGCCGTAACCGTAACCGGGACGGCATACGGACCCTTTTGATAACAGCGGGCCAGATGAACCCTGCCGGCATCGTTTTCGGGGCGGGCCGGTTTAACCGGGTGGAGAACATGGCAAAACCGGTGTACGATCTTGACCCGACCCAGATGCTTGCCATGGCGGTTGGCCTCAGGGATGAGAAGCTCTTGAATAGTGACTGCCTCCTCCTCGTCAGGGCGGCTGCCGGAAGCCCGTCCGCCCTTGCCAGGGCCCGGTCCCTTCTCGAAAGCGGCGCGGATTACATCGCCCTGGAGGGTAACGAACTCTACGACGAAATCCGCGAAAAGACCGCGGTCATTATTCCAGCTGTATCGGAAAAGGGGTAGGCCCATGCGCCCGCTCGCGTCCAGGGAAGAGGGGAAAACGATCCTCGCCATGGGAAACGAGGCCGTGGTGAGGGGAGGGCTCGAGGCCGGCATCGGCTACTTCAGCACCTACCCGGGCACCCCGGCCTCGGAGATAGGTGTCGAGTACGAACGGCTCCGGGATGACTTTCCCCACATTCATACCGAGTTCAGCGTGAATGAGCACGTCGCGGCCCACGGTGCCCAGGGCGCGTCCTGGGCGGGGATCCGGTCCATGACAACCATGAAGCATGTCGGCATGAACGTGGCCTCGGAGGTGCTTCACTTCGCCGGGTACACCGGGGTGGGGGCCGGGTTCGTTGTCGTTGTCGGTTCAGACCCCGGCGCCACCAGTTCCACCTCGGAACAGGACGACCGGTGGTATTCACTCCACACCCACCTGCCCATACTGGAGCCGGCGGAAATAGGCGAGGCGCGGGACTTCACCGTCAGGGCCTTTGAACTGAGCGAGCGGTATAATCTTCCCTTTATAGTGAACACCCCGTCAAAACTCTGCCACAATATCGGGTCCCTGACCCTGGGGAAACTGCCTGATTCATTTCCCGGAAAGGGCACGTTCACCAGGAATCCGTCACGGTACATCAACCTCTTCGCCGGGGCTGTCGGTAATCACCGCATGCTCATTGAAAACGTCCAGGCCCTGTCCCGGGACGCGGCGGGCCTCGGGCTGAACAGGAGAGTTCCCGGGACCGGTAAGACCGGGTTTATCAGCTCCAGCGTGAATTACCTCTACCTGATGGAATCCCTCTCTCTTCTCGGGATAACGGACGCGCCGGTTATGAAGGTCGGACTCTCCTTTCCCCTGAACCGGGACGAGGTGGCCGCTTTCATACAGGGTTGTGAACGGGTCTACGTGATCGAAGAGCTCGAGGGTTTTCTCGAATTCCAGGTCAAGCGGCTCCTCTATGACACCGGCATCAGGGTCCCGGTCATCGGGAAGGATATAATCCCCCCCTGGGGGGAACTCGATGTTGATCTTATCACCACGGCCCTGTCTGATGAACTGAAGAAACCGGTGCCGAAGAAAATGGTACGCTCACGGGAACTCGCCGAGCTGCACCAAGATGAAATACCCCCCCGCCAGGGGGCCTTCTGCATCGGCTGTCCCCACCGTTCAACCCTCTACGCGATTGTGGAGGCCACGGAGCGGAAGGTCATATTCGCCGGGGACATCGGCTGTTACACCCTCTCGTGCCTTCCCCCTTTCAGGGCCTTTGACTGGGTCACCTGCATGAACTGCGGGACCGGAATCGCCCAGGGGATAATCCACAAGACCGAAGGGGAGGAGGTCGTCGCCTACGTGGGTGATTCCACCTTCTTTCACTCGGGAATCCCGAACGTGATAAACGCGGTGCAGGAGGGCGCCTCCATGGTCCTGGTGATCCTGGACAACCAGTGGGTCGCCATGACCGGGCACCAGGCGAGCCCCACCACGGAAAGGGCCCTGGACGGCACCAGGATGAAACCGGTCGATCTTCCCGGCCTCCTCCGTTCCATTGGGGTGAAATACGTACGAACGATCAATCCCCACCAGACCGGGGCCGCGGCCGCGGCGGTCAGGGAGGCCCTTGACGCGGGTGAAGGGGTGCGGGTGCTCATAGCGCGGGAAGAGTGCGCCCTCCAGGCGGTACGGAGGGAAAAAATCGCCCCCCGGGACCATGACCTCTATTTCCAGATCGACCCGGATCGGTGCCAGAAGTGCCACCGGTGCTATGTCGATTTCGGTTGCCCGGCCATTCGGAAGTTCAACACGGATGACGATTATTTCTATTACATTGAAGAGACCGCCTGCATCAGGTGCGGATCCTGCCACACCCTCTGCCCGAACTCGGCCATAATCAGGACTGAAATTAGAAGGGGTTCCGAAAAGAGGGGAAGGGAAGCGTCATGATAAAGTACGATATCCTGATCTGCGGTATCGGTGGCCAGGGGGTCATATCCCTCGGCACTATCCTGAAACTGGCCGCAATACGCGACGGAATTTCCGTGGCCGGGGCCGAAAGGCGGGGAGGGGCCCAGAGGGAGGGGGTGGTCACCTCCAACATCCGCTACCGGGGAATCGAGCCAGGCGAAGATTTCGATGAACGGGGAATGGCCGTGTCAGGTCTGATTCCCTCGGCCGGGGCTGACATGATGATTGCCATGGAACCGATCGAGGCACTCCGCCACGGTATGTACCTGAACGAGAATTCCGTCGTCATTATCAACGATTATCCCCTCATTCCGGTCTCGGTCAGGATCGGCGACCGCAAGTACCCTGACACCGGGTATGTATATGAAAAAATAAGGGAGTTCACCGACGCGGTGTACATCCATAACATCGACGAACTTTCCCGGGAGCGCTTTTCCTCTCTGAAGCAGGTCAACACCATATCACTCGGTCTCGCCGCCGCCCTGGGGGAACTTCCGGTTTCTGAAGAGTCTTTACTCGACACGGTAAAGGATCAGTTTCCCGATTTTACGATAAACCGGGAGGCGTTCCTTCTTGGCAGAGAACTCGGTCTGAAGGAAAAACCGGTGTAGATCAGGCTCGGCCCTGCGGAATGAGCGGCGGCAATGGGCGCTTTTCACCGTTGTCATTTAACTTTTTTAAACAACAGGAACCGGCCAACCTTCGATTTGTCTTCAGCCTTCTCGACCTGGAGTACCATGGAATCGCTGTTTATCGAGATAATATCAAAAATTTCGATATTGTTGTCAACCACGTGGTAGAGCTTGTTGCTGTGGACCTTGTATTTTAAGGGTTTTTCCTCGACAGTGCCGTCATCCTTCTTTATGAGAAGCAGGGCCGTGAAATCATCATCCAGCTTGTAGTCGTATACCCTTTTCTGCATTTCTTCTTCCAAGAACGTCTCTTTGCAGTTTATTCCATTCCCGTCGCAGTCGTATCCTGCCAGTGCCCATTTTCCGATAATAGCTTTTTCCGGATTGACACCGCAACTACTGAATAGTACGGTTATGAAGAACGCGGCTGCAGAGATGTAGAGAATCTTTTTCATGGAATTACTCCTGTCTGCCAAATAGAATGATGAAAAAATTGGAACCTGATAAAAAATGAATTTTTTGTTACCTGATCCAATCTGTCAATTAAGTTTTAGTTTATATTTATGCCCAGCCGATGATTACGCGTAAACATGCGGACTTCCCCCCTGTTTTTGCATACCCCCTGATAAAAGGAGTTGACACGGCAGGGGCCGTTTTAATAATGATGCCTTTAACGGAGACTGTAGCTCAGGTGGTAGAGCCCTGGATTGTGGCTCCAGTGGTCGCGGGTTCAAATCCCGTCAGTCTCCCAGGGGGCCGGTTCGTTGATCCGGCCTTTTTTTATTTTTTCTTTTTCAGTGCAGCCCCTATGGCCCGGTCCAGGTCCTCTATGAGGTCATCCGGGTCTTCAATCCCGACGCTCAGCCGGTAGACACCGTCCCCCATGAGTTTCGTGTACTTCTCTTTCTGACTGTCGTTCATGACCACCATGTCCTCGAAAAAGAAGAAAGCGGGCAGAAAGTAGATCAGGCTCTGGTCGTGCCCCAGGGAGACGGCAAAGGTAATGATCTTCAGCTCCTTCAGAAATCCCAGGTTCTCCATCAACTCCAGGTCAAGGCGAAAGTTGAGCATCCCGGAATAGGAGGACATCTGTTTCTTCGCGATTTCATGGCGGGGATGGCTCTCAAGCCCCGGGTATCTGACCATGGTGACCCCCTTCCTTGATTCGAGAAAACGCGCCACCTTCATGGCATTGTCGGAATGCTTTTCCATTCTCAGGGGAAGGGTGTTTATCCCGCGCATGATGAGCCAGGCGTTGAAGGGGCTGATGCAGGCCCCCAGGTGAACGATGCCGTATTCCCTGATCTCTTTAAGGAGTTCCTGGCCGCCGAGAACGGCCCCCCCCAGGGCGTCGCCGTGTCCGTTAATGTACTTGGTGGCGCTGTGGATAATAATATCAGCCCCGAGTTTTTTCGGGCTCTGACAGGTAATCCCGGACCAGGTGCTGTCAACGATAAGCTTCAGGCCCGCGTCATGGGCCAGGTCGGCAACGGCCCTGATGTCGGCAATACCGACAAAGGGATTGCTCGGGGTTTCGATGAAGATTGCCTTCGTGTTCGGTTTCAAGGCCGCCCTGATTTCGTCGAGGTTCTCCGTGTCCACGAGATCCACCTCTACCCCGTATCGCTTCATGTGAAATCCGAGGAGTTTCTGGGTCCCGGTGTAACAGACCTCCGAGCCGATGATATGGTCTCCGCTGTCCAGGAGGGTGAAGAGTGTCGCGGCCAGCGCACCCATGCCGCTGGCGGTGACCACGCAGTCTTCGGTGCCCTCCAGGGCGGCGAGTTTCTTTTCGAGAAACCGCTGGTTCGCGCCCAACTCCCGGTTGTACTCGAACTTGTCCAGGTCGTCCCACGACACCACCTTCATGAGTTCTTCCACGTCAGTGGGCATCTCGTAGGAATTCGCCATGATGATTGGCCGCCTGATGGCCTTGGTGCCCGGGTCGACCCCCTCGCCGGTATGTACGCACTTGGTGGCCAGTTTCCAGTCCGGATTGTCCAGTTCCCTCATGATCAGCCTCCTCCCTCGATTTTTTTTATGCCCGGTAAAAACGTAATTTGTCTCTATGTACCGGCAGGGACACCGGTATTCAAGCATTATTTCTACAGGCTGAACATCTGGATACCTGTTACAGACCTGCATTCCCGGGGAGGGTGAATTTTTTTTGCATGCTCTAATAAGGCATGGCGCCTGTTGGTGATAATTTGGTTGATTACCTGGGGTGGATATGTTACACTTGCATTTTTAAAGAACCTCTAATAATTACATAAGAGGTTTGTTCCCGGGTACGAATTAAGGTGTATTGAGGTACCCTGTATACAAATTAATGCCAGAGGTGGGATCAGTGAAACTGTTAAAACGCGCAGCAATTATTTCAGCAGGCATACTCGGGGCGGTTCTCATCGGTATCACCGTCACCCTGTACATCAAATTTCTCTCCCCGGTAAAAGCCGTTGGCAAGGTAGATGCGCCGCCGCTCCTCTTTTACAACGGCACTATAATCACCGTTGATGAAAAAAATCCCCGGGTAGAGGCGGTACTGGTGTCAGGGGAAACCATTCAATACGCCGGTACCCTCGCGGGAGTGGAAAAGGTTGCCCCGGAAAACACCCGCAAGATCGATCTGAAGGGAAAGACCCTCATTCCCGGCTTTAACGACAACCATACCCATTCTTTTGCTGCAGGGTCCATGTTCTCGGAGCTTCTCCTCTGGAACAAGACATGTGAAGAGATAGCGGAACTGGTTTCCGAAGAGGTGAAAGGGAAGAAACCGGGGGAGCCGGTATACGGCAACCTCTGGGACTATCCGACCTGCCCGAAACCTGACAAGTCGATTCTTGACAAGGCAGCGCCAAACAACCCGGTCTACCTGGTGCAGTACTCTGGCCACGCCGCGTGGGTAAACTCCTACCAGCTCCGGGAAATGGGCATTGACAGGAACACCCCCGACCCTGAAGGGGGACAGATCGTCCGTGATAAAAACGGCGAGCCCACCGGTGTCCTCAGGGACACGGCCACCGGAAGTTCCGAGTACGGGAAGTTCATGAGGCAGCTCCTCGATTCCGAGGTCCACGAGTCCCTGATAAGAAACATACTCCGCCATTACCGTGAAAACGGTATCTGCTCGGTCCAGGACAACACCTGGGAGCCCTTTACCGCCCGCCTTCTCCGGGAGCTGAAGGGGAGGGGAGAGCTCACCTGCCGCTTTACCTGCTGGCTGCAGGGGAACTCAATCTTTTACCCGCTTTTTCAGCACCTGACCAGGTTCGAAGAGAACGATACCTGGCTCAGGAGGGGGCTGGTGAAATACTTCGCCGACGGCGCCTTCTCTACCAGGACTGCCTGGATGTTCGAGCCGTATGCCGATGAGCCGGACAATTATGGGAGTCCCCGGTATTCAACGGAAGAGCTTGAGGAAATCGTCATGTCCGCTGCCAGGGACAAACAGCAGATAACCTTTCACGCCATCGGGGACCGGGCGATCCACGAGGTGCTCAACGCCGTGGAAAAGGCCCAGGGAACGTACCCCTGGACCAGGGAACTCAGGTTCAGGCTTGAGCACGTCCAGATCATGAAAAAGGAAGACATCGCCAGGATGAAAAAGCTCGGGGTCCTCGCATGCGTCCAGCCTTTCACCCTCCAGACCCCGAAGAAGGACGTCACCCTCCTCGGTGTGGAGCGGGCCCGGCAGGCATATCCTTTTTATTCATTATTTAAAGCAGGCGTGCCGGTCTCCTTCGGTTCGGACGTGCCGGCCGAGGTGAATTACGCCCCGATCCAGAGCATCTATTACGCGGTCACCCGGAAAAACCTTGAGGGGACCGAAGGACCCCTGAACCCGGCGGAGCGGTTCACTCCTTACGAGGCACTCTACTGCTACACCATGGGTTCAGCCTACGCCGAATTCATGGAGGATAAAAAGGGTTCCATCACGGAAGGAAAACTGGCGGACCTGGTGGTCCTCTCGGACAATATTCTGGCCGTGCCCGCGGAGACCATAAAAAACATCAAGGTGTTCATGACGGTTGTCGGGGGACGGGTAGTATACAAAAGGGACGGTTTTCTTTAAGCCGATTTTTACGGCTCAGGTTAGAAGGCCCTGGATGATCAGGTCAACGGCGTCGTCCTCGTTCAGGCCCCGGGCCATGAGGGTCTCGAGCTGCTTGTTGTCAACGCTCCCGATGGCCGCCTCGTGGGTGACATGGGCCTTCGGGTGCCGTACCTCGACTATCGGAATGGCGGTGGCGGTACCGTTTCCCTGGATTATCTCCTTGCAGTCAACATGCCCGCGGGCGTAGGGGGCCGAGGCGACGAGTTTGTTGTAAACCTCGGCCCGGGCGTTGTCCCTTACCGCTATCCGCGAGGTAAGGACCCCCCGGGCGCCATTCCCGACGAGGTAACCGGTCTCCCTGATTGAAATTGTATCGTCGCCGAGGCCGTTTATCTTCGCGTTCATCTCGAGGAGGCTCTCCTCGTGGCAGGTGGATTCGTAATCGATTTCAATGCCCCCGACCCTCCCCTTGAGGAGTTCGAAATCGGTCTTGAACCGGGCCCCCTTCTTCAGGGTTACCAGGGCCTTGGGAAGCACGTTCACCCCCCCACTCGGGCCGTGCATATGCTGTTCACGGTACGTGTATGAAGCCCCTTCTTCAATAATAATTTCCGCGGCCATCTTATGGATGACGTCAACCGCGTTCGGGAAGGTGCAGTGGGCCAGGATGGAAACCCCTGACTCTTCTTTAATATTTACATTAAGGATAATCTCCTGGAGGCCCTCCTCGGGGAGCATACCGAAGCAGAGGTGAACCGGTTTTTTTATTTGCACCCCTTCCTTGAGCTCGAAGTTCAACCGGATGCCGTTATCGAATTCCTCGGCGTCGACGATGAGGCCGGGCAGCGTGTGGGCACCCAGGACCCGGTTGTGGTTGACAACCAGGTGGGCGGTTTCCTCGTCCTGGAGGAAGGGGTCGGTCATCCTCAGGCTGTTGTAGATCTCGTCAATCTGTTCTGTTTTGCTCATCGCTCAGTTCATCCTTTTCCGGGACGTTTTTATGGTTGCAGGGAAGGCACTTGTTCTGGAAGTAATTCATTATCTTGTCCACGGATCCCTTGTCAACGATCTCACCGCAGCACATGAGAAACGCGTGTTCAGCCTGCTCAAGTACCGTGGGGCTGTGGGTGATAAGTAAAACCGTGGAACCGTTTTTCTTCAGAATGGTGATCGCGTCGAATATACGGTTCAGGGCATCCACGTCAATGCCCGAGTCGGGCTCGTCAAGAATGACTATCTTCGGCTCCATGGCCAGGAGCGAGGCGAGCTCGATGCGCTTTCGCTCACCCCCGCTCAGGGTCTTGTCGACAGACCGTGTTTTATAGTTGTCCGGTTCGAGCCCGACCTGTTCCAGGACTTCATCAACACGTTTCTTGCTCCTCTCCTTCGCACCGGCCATGATAAAATCTTTAACCCTGAGCCCCTCAAACCTGGCGGGCTCCTGCCAGCCGAGGCTGATACCCTCACGGGCCCTCTCGACCACCGTCATCCTGGTGATGTCCCTGCCTTTAAACGTTATGGTTCCTTTTATGTCACGGTACCCGGAAAGCCCCATGAGTGCGTTGGCGAACGTGGATTTTCCCGCGCCGTTCGGCCCGACGATGGCGTGGATATGTCCTTCCCAGAAATCCACTGTCATGTTATTGAGAATGACCTTGTTGTCCAGTTCGAGGTAGAGTTTGTCGACTTCCAGTATGCCCATTGCTTTCTCGCTGTAATTAAGGTAAATAACACTTGCACAATATCCCACCATTTTTCAAGAATAAAAAGCTTTTGGTAAACTCATTCAGGTGGTCACCCGGAAAAAAAAACAGTATGCTTATTGTAAGCGGAACGATAGTGTATGTGTCACAAAATCGAAAATTAGTTATCAGATAAATGAAGGAGAATATATGGACGCATCAGGCAAGGTAATTCTTATAACCGGTTCCACGGACGGTATTGGCAGGCAGAGCGCCCTGGAACTGGCCGGCATGGGGGCCACGGTCCTGGTGCACGGGCGGGACCGGCGCAGGCTGGAGAAGACGGTGAGAATGATACAGGACGAAACCGGGAACAACCGGATTGACTCCTTTATCGCTGACCTTTCGTCACTGAGGCAGGTGCGCGAATTCGCCAGGGACGTTGCCAACAGGTTCGAGGCACTGGATGTACTCATCAACAATGCCGGTGTCTACCAGGGGAAACACCGGATGACGGATGACGGCTATGAGATGACCTTCGCCGTCAATCACCTGGCCCACTTTCTTCTCACCCTCATGCTCATCGGTATTCTCCGAAAACCGGAAAAAGCGAGGATAGTGAACGTGGCATCCATGGCCCACGGATCAAGTATAGATTTCGACAATCTCCAGGGTGAGAAGGGGTATGACCCTTACGGGGCCTATTCCCTCTCCAAGCTCGCCAATATCATGTTTACCTACGAACTGGCGGAACGGCTGGAGGGGGAGGCCGTAACGACGAACTGCCTTCACCCCGGGGTAATTAATACAAAGCTCCTCAGGGCCGGATTCTCCGGCGGGAGTCCGGTCAGCACCGGGGCGAAGACATCGATCTACTGCGCCACGTCACCGGAACTTGACGGGGTGAGCGGAAAATATTTCCGGGATTCCAGAGAGACGAAATCGTCGTCGATTTCGTACGACAGGGAGGCGAGGAAACGGCTCTGGGAAATCAGCGAAGAACTGACCGGCATAACCTGGGACGAGGTATCACGATGAACGAGAGGGCGATGAGGATCAGGGAACCATCAGGTTTTGAAGACGACTACCTGGACGAGATTGACGATGTTGGCGAAGGGTATTCCGGGCCCACCGGCCCCCTGTCCAGGCCTCCACGGGCGAATGATATCCTGCCGGCGGTGATATTCATGTTTTTCTGCCTGGCCGGGACACTTCTGTTCCAGTCGCCGTACCGGGACCTGCTCTGGGTGAGCGGGGAGAGTGTTTTTTCAAAGCAGGAGTACTGGAGGCCGGCAACCGCCCTGTTCGCGCACTCCAACATGATGCACCTTATCTCCAATTCATTTATCCTTGTCGGCTTCGGGTGGATGCTCAGGACCTATTTCGGTCTGATTCTCTTTCCCGTAGCGGGCATCCTTGCCGGGGTGATCACCAACGTGGCTGCGGTCTCCATCTATGAGCCGGATGTCCGGATGCTCGGGGCTTCGGGAATGGCCCACGCCATGGTCTCACTGTGGCTGATATTTTATATCCGGTACGATACGGACAGGCCGGTCCTGATGAGGATTTTCCGGGCCGTTGGATTTTCCCTCGTGATGCTGGTGCCGACAGTGATAGAGCCGAACGTGAGTTACCTGGCCCACGGTCTCGGTTTCGTTGTCGGTGCGGTCATCGGTATTTTTTTGTTGAACAGGGTCACGGTTATTTCTGAGAGTGAAAAAGAGGATGTGTATCGTGACTATCATTAATAGGTGATTATGGCGGAACATGACGGGTAAAGGAAAGAAAAGTCAAAATGGTCTGGAAGGGATCACCAGGGAGGAGCTTCTCCTCTGCATGGACCTCGGCAAGGATATTACATCTGAGCTCGATCCGGACAGGCTGATAGAAACAATCATACGGAAGATATCGAAACTGATACCGGCGGATAACTGGTCCCTCCTGCTGAGCGATCCGGATACCGGGGAGCTCAGCTTCAAGATAAGCCTGGACCTTGATCTCGAGCAGTTCCGGAACATTCGTCTCAAGCCGGGGGAGGGGATCGCCGGCAGGGTCGCCCTCGACCAGAGACCGATGATGATTGAGGACGTCAGCAAAAGCGAGTTCTTTACCGGGAAGATAGACCGGATGTCCGGAAGAATAACCAGGTCCCTCATCTGTGTCCCCCTTGTATTCGGGGGCCAGACCGTGGGTGTCATCGAGGTGCTGAACCCTGCCAGGCTTGACAGGAAAACCATGATACTCCTCTCCTACGTGGCGGATTACACCGCCATAGCGGTGGAATATACCCGGCGGTACCAGAAGATCGAAAAACTGGCAATCCAGGACAACCTTACCGGGCTCTATAATACCCGTTATCTTTACCGGGCACTCGAGGAATTGATTGCGTTTTCGTCTGAACAGAAACGCTCCTTTTCGCTCATCTTCATGGACCTGGATAACTTTAAGCGGGTGGTTGACACCTACGGCCATTCCAATGGAAGCCAGGTAATACAGGAAGTGGCCGGCACAATCAGGGATCTCATCAGTCCCCCGTCATTCGGCGTCAGCTACGGCGGTGACGAATTTGTCGTTGTTCTGCCAGATTACGGGAGGGACCGGGCAGTTGATAAAGCGGAGGAAATCCGGTGCCTGATGAGCCAGACCGTGTACCTGGTTAACCGGGGGCATCAGGTGCGCATAAGCGCGAGTTTCGGAATCGCCACCTTTCCCGATGACGCGAGGGACATGACCAGGCTCCTCAACCTCGCGGACACCGCCATGTTTCGCATCAAGGCTTCGGGCAAGGACGCCGTTCAGAGCGTAAACAGTCACGAAAACTAGAAAATAACCGCACTTATTACCGCATAACAGGTGCAAAAAAAATTAAATATCATGCTATGTTATGCGTAAAAATCTTGACATGGAACCGATATGTTATAAATATTCAACAAATTGGGGAGAGAGTTTATCATGAACAAATATAACAATCATGATATCCTGGCACATGACGTTCTCGATGAGCCGAAAGAAAAGGAATTCTTCGACAAACTTCGCCTGCGTTTACGAAGGGTCCGCAAGGAACTGAAAATGACCCAGCGCGAATTCGGCGAGACGGCCGAGGTTGATCGCCGGTATGTCGCGAAAGTTGAATGCGGTTCACAGAACCCATCGTTCAAGCTGCTCCGTAATCTATCCATACGCCACAAGATTTCCATGGACTGGCTCCTCTACGGCATCGGAACGATGTATGTCAGGTACGGGGATGAAAATTACGGAAAGGAACTCGCTGAATTTAAAAAGTTTCTTGAAAACGCGGCTGACGACGATATCGACGTGGTCATGACGATGGTCAAAAAGATAATTTAAGGGAACCTCTCCTGACGCGATTATTGTCCTCTGGCCCCCAGTTTTTTTTCAACCCGCATTATGGCAATCATGACACCGAGAAGTATGACGATTACAGACAGGAGAAGGAGTGACAGATAGAAAGTGAGGCGCTTGAGAGAATCTTCAACACCGGTATCTTTCGCGTCAAGGCGCCTCAACCGGTAGATTTCCCTGTTGTAGAGGTTGTTGAAATGGCGGTACGAGGTGCTCCGGGCGATATTGGCAGTGACGTCAAGTTCCCGGTTGTTCCGGTCAATGATCGCGAAAACCTTCACTCCGCTGTTAAAGGCCTCCATGAGATAATCCGGCAGGCGGTCAGCGTAGTGATCCTTGTACTGATTCGGGATGTTCGAGATTCTGATGCGGAGTGAGTTCTCGCTCTGCCGGCGGAACATCTCCCTTGCGTTTTCCACAGCCGCCTCTATTGTCTTCTCTTTTTCAATTTCAGGCATAAGGCGCATCGCCGGGGGAAGGTGACGGTTAAGCGCGTAGGTTCTGTCATCTCGCTTGAAAATCCGCCTCGCCGTGGCGACGAACCCCTGGTCTATCTCGTCCAGGATCTTCCGGGCAAGGATTTCGTCTTCGGTAAGGGGCGGTTCCTCAGCTTCTTCGGTGTCAATGAGATTCATCCTGGTAAAATCATCGAGTTCGAAAGGGACCCGGGGAATATCGTCAGGCCTGAGGAATGAAACCACCTGGAGAGTGACAAGGGAAACTATGACAAGGGTCAGCAGGATCGTAATCGAAAGCACCAGGGCCCCGGGCCGTGCTGAACTGAAGAAGATATTTTCCAGGGATCGGAACAGTTTTTTCAGCATTTCATTGCCTTGTTTTTATGGGTTAGGACCATCAATTGTATCGTGTACTAATTGTATTTCTTTTTCAGTCACCCTGTCAATAATAATACCGAACCGTTACCGTGGATTTTATGGTTTCCTTTTAAGCGCAAAGATCCCGAAAAGGCCAAAGTGATCAGAGGGATACATAATGCTGCTGCCGGCATGTATCGAAGATGTCCCGAAAAGGCCGGCATGAACCGGGACCAGTAAATCTGAACGGAAGAGAATCCTGTCCAGCCTGCGGCTTGTTTCGCCCGGGTAGGCGTGCCGTTTCGCCAGCACGTTCAGTTCCATGTTCCATGTATATCCACGGTCTCCTGGCTTCAGGAGTTTCCATATATCGATAACATCCTCCGGGAACTGCCCTGACTCTGTTTCAGACTCGTCTCCGAAATTAAAGTCGCCGAGAATGATTGCTGTTTCTTCTTTTTTTATACTTGAGAAGATCTTTTTCAACTGCCGTTTCCTCATCCTGGTATCCTCGAGTCTGCTCTCAAGATGCACGGTCACTACCGGGATTATGAGTCCGTCGATCTGAATCCATGAAATGAGAAAGACTGTATGGGTTTTGCCGGGGTGGCGATAATACCGGGATCCGGTAATCGGGAACCGGGAGAGGATTACCAGGCCGCTTTTCGAGAATTCATCCCCGCTGAAACTCATATGGTACTGTTCCGCGATGGTGTATGTGTCCGCGAGCCGTTTCTGAAACCAGGGTTTCGCCTCCTGGAGGGCGATAATATCGGCCCCGCTGTTTTTAATAAGTGACAGGAGAGTGGAAACCCGGTTCCCGTGGATGGGGTTATAGCCGTAGATATTATAGGTGAGAACCCTGACGGTCTTTGGTTCAGCAGTCAGCTCTTTCCACGATTCCGCGTCTTTCCAGAGAAGAGCAGCGGCGATAACCACGACAGTAAGGAGTATGTGTTTCAGTTTAACCTTCACCTTTATTTTGATACCATACAACCCGGAGAGTTACCTGCAGGGAACCTCTAATTATTACGGGTACATCTCACAATTGGTGTTATCAGTATAAATTTAGATAGTACCAATTTATAGCTAAACCCTGATTATGTCACATAAAAAATATAGTAATGTTCCGGTTTTTTTTTAGTGTTCATATAATTACATATAGCTGAATAGTTACTATAAATTATCAGTTGTTATTCCTAAACATGTTTTTTAGAGCACAATAATTGTATGATATTCCCCCGCCGCCGAAGGCGGCGGAGGAATATGCTATAGTAGTTCCTCAAAATAACAAAAATAGTTAAGGAATAATCAGGGATATTGTATATGTGAATACTAACTCTTTATATACTGGTCCAGGGTATATTAAAGCTCAGGTTATACTTTTCGTTGGATAATTCTTCCACAGGGGGAGGAAGGTGAGTGATATCAGGAAAATGAGAACCGCGAACCAGAAGGTGATGCTGTCCCACTGGGAGATGTGACTGGTCTGGGCCACGAGGATTCCCGCCCCGGACGAGGCCAGGTACCCGACCCCGTCAATGAATCCCGCGGCGGTAGAGGGGGAGACCTGCCCCCCGAAATCGATGGCCGAAATTCCCGCCAGTATGGAATACATGCCGTAGAGCGCTATCCCGGTCATGAAAAAGAAAACGGCGGAAAACAGTATGGAATTCTTGGGAAAGAAACCGGAGAAGAGGAGCATTATCCCGAGAAGGAATCCGGACAATACCATAAACGGCCCCCGGTTTCCCCTGCCGATTCTGTCCGACAGAAAGCCAATCAACACAGTACCGATCATGCCGCCGATGATGAACAGGGCGGATATGTATCCCGCTGCCTGGAGGTTCATTCCTGACTGGTTCAGCCACAGGGCGGTGAAATCCTCGAAGTAGGTGCGAATCAGGGTAATGGACGCGGACCCCCAGAGTATGAGGATGAAGGCCGGCGACTGGAAGAGTTTTTTCCAGGTCAGCCAGTTATACTTTTTATTTTTATCATCCGTTTCATCAGTTGTTTCTTCCCTGGTCCGAGGATTTTCCACCGTATCCGGTTTTTCTTTCAGTAGAATGAGAACGAAAAAGGCCATGACCAGGAGGATGAGGGCCGGGACGAAGAACAGACCCCGCCATACCAGGATCGGAAAGGCAAGGAGAAAGGTGGTAAGGGCCCTGGCTATGGTTGATCCCAGCTGGTAATTCAGGGACATCCCCCCGAGAATGGTGCCCCGGTTGTCCCCGGAAAACCAGTACGAGCAGACCTTTATGAGGCCGACCCAGCCCATGGAGAGAAAAAAACTGTTTATCCCCCAGGTAATGAAAAATAGGGGATAGTCTGAAGAGAGACCGAAGAGCACCGATGCCCCGACTGATCCGAACATCCCCAGGAGGAATATCCGCTTGCCGCCGAAGAAATCGGCGAGGAACCCGTTCACAAATTTTCCGATACCGTTAATAAAGGCCCCCAGGGCCGAGAGGTATCCGATCTGGGCGATGGTGAGGACCCGGAGTTCCTTCATGCTCACCGATGCAATGGTGATGTTGTTTCTCGTCAGGTAGTAGGCAATATATCCGATGAAGAGAAGAAGAAACGTGATTTTCTCTGCTTCTGTCAGGTCTATGGCTGCATCAGATGATTTGTGCTCCCTTTCTCCCACGGCTTTCCGTACCTCTGTCTTTCACGGTTCATTCGATTAAGGGTACATCAATAAATCGCTTTATCCTTCATTAATCAAGGATAAAAGCGATTTTAATTTGATTTTGTACCACAATTGGGAACTTTAAATGTGAACCGCTCACGGTAAAAATTTTTTTACGTTATGTAAATGCCTCGATAAAATTCCTTGACTTCACTGCCGCCCTCTATCCTGTTATTTGAAGCACTTTTCGAGGTGAAACGATGAATGTAGTTCTATCCTTCTCCATGGCTGCTGCCCCGGCACTCGTTCTTGTCTGGTATTATTACCGCCAGGACAGGCGTAAACCGGAGCCGAAGGGGCTCATACTGAAAGTATTCTTCCTCGGTATCGCCAGCACGGTGCCGGCTGTTTTCCTTGAGCTGGTCCTCAAGCAGTTCGAGGTGTACATGAAAGGGATTCCCTTTCTTGTCGCTTTTTTCAGGGCCTTTTTCATCGCCGCCCTGTGCGAGGAGTGGATCAAGCTCCAGGTGGTGAAACGTTTCGTCTATAAAACAGGCGCCTTTGACGAGGTCATGGACGGTGTCGTGTACACCGTTATCGCGAGTCTCGGGTTCGCCTGCATGGAGAACATCCTCTACGTGATGCAGTACGACATGACCGTTGCCGTGGTGAGGGCATTTTCCGCGGTGCCGATGCACGCTTTTGTTTCAGGCATCATGGGTTATTACATTGGCAGGGCCCGTTACGCTGAAAATACCCGCAGGGAAAAATCTCTCATGAGGAAGGGGCTGTTCATCGCGGTCCTTATCCACGGGATATACGATTTCATTCTCTTCTCCATGCCCGAGATGGCGATGGTTTCAGCCCCGGTCGGATCAGTCCAGGGGTACACGATATTCCCCCTGGTGATCATCCTCTTTTTCGTACTCAAGAGGATGATCAAATCGGCGATAGCGGATGACGTGAAAGAGGGGAGGGTAGTGCCCTAGTTCATACTGATGATCATCTTCCAGTACTGTCCCGATTCCCCGTAGGCATCCCGGTATTTGGCGATAAGGTCCTCCTTCGCCTGGTCGTCACCCAGGAGGTGGGCGCAGAGAACGGCACGGGAAAGGGACTCCTCCTTCTTTTCAAAGCGGCTGAAGCGCTGACGGGAAATCCCGCTGTAGAGCTCCAGGGCCTTCCGGTACTCCATCCGTTCGAAATGAACATGGGCACGGTAGAAATCGATGAAAGAACGGGCTGTGCGGTTCAGCCCTTCGGTTTTTTCCAGTCCAGAGAGCTTTTCCAGGGCCACGTCGTACCTGCCCTCCCTGTAGTTTTCTATACCCTTCTGAAGGAGTTCCCTCGCCCCGGCGTTGAGTTTTTCCGACTGATCCTCCTCACCCCTGACAGCGGAAACAATGGTCCGCGGCGCGTAGGGCTCTGAATTCTTCGCGAGCATTTTCTGAAGCCGGGAGAACATGTCCCCGCTGTCCGTGTTTTTGCTGATTTTTTCAAGGCGCAGGCGGTAGACTACCGGGCCGGTGAGCCGGATGGAGTGGTCAGTTCCCGGAAGGACGATCTCCACCATGGAGTTTGCCCCGAGCCTGAAGATATCGTTTTCCTCGAGGCCGCTGCCCACCGACGGTTTCATCTCCCTGTCGCCGCGCTTCATGGTGACGCTTCCGACGAGGAGATTAAGGACTGCGCCGTTTTTTCCCTGCGAATCGGCGCGCAGTAACGAACCCGGGGGCAGTGAGACTGCAAGAATTATTATGACGATGCTCAGTGTTCTCATGACTTATCTCCCGTAAAGAATGAATGCGGCCCAGTAGAAGGGATCCGGGAACTCCTCCCGGATAACGAGCTGGGCTTTTCTCAGGGCCTCGTCAGGAGAAAGTTTTTTTACCAGGAGGTTCCGGTAAAACTCCTCCATGAGAAATGCCGTTGCCTCGTCGTCTACGGACCAGAGGCTCGCCATGACCGAACGGGCCCCGGCAATGAGAAATGCCTGGGGGAGTCCGACGATTCCCTCGCCGGCGGTGTCTTCACCCATTGAGGTCTCGCAGGCGCTCATGATCACAAGGTCTGATGATATGTCCAGGGTCTTGAGCTCGGCCATCTGTAAGAAGCCGTCCCGTTCCAGTTCACCGAATTCGGTCAGGTATTTCCGGTATGCCCCTGCTTCCACTTTCCGCGCCACGTCCGGCTGGGTCAATATCAGGGAGTTCATCCAGGGGAGCTGGTCGATGAAGAGGCCGTGTACCGCGAAGTGGAGGATGCGGTACCGGTTGAGGAGCCCTTTCTCCCTGAGGGCGAAGACCATGTCCTCCGATGCCCTGACCCCGTCATACACGTGCTTGTCCCTCTCGTCCCCCTTGTACGCGATACCGGTGATGGCCCGTATTTCGTAACCGGTGCCGGGGAGGTTCTTCAGGGACATGGTCCTGAGGGAGAGGACGCTTCGGTCCGGGGACTTCATGGCACCGAGATCAATTTCTCCGCCGGTTCCTGAACTCCTGAGGACCCCCTTTCTGGTGGAGGTCTGGCCGGAATGGTGGCCGGTGTTGTACACGGCGTTCCCCATGGCGAGAACCGGATAGTCGTAGGTTTTTTCCGGGGACTTTTTGAGGTTATACCAGACGATTGCCGAATGGGCCAGGGTATACCGGAATGAATCGTAGAGGATGGTTCCCGTTTCATCACGGAGCAGGCCGAATGGAATGTAATAGAGATACCTGTCAGGGATGATGACGAGTTTCTTCGCCCCGGGGTTTTTTTCCGCCAGGGGCCTGATGAGGAGGGAGTATAATTTCTCTGTGTATATCGCCCGGTATCCCTTTTTTTCATCTGTGGTAACGGTGCCGAGGATGGTGCCGGCCTTCTCCTCCACGTATTCGGGGCTGGCGGGGTCCGCACCTTCCCGCATCTGGGTATCGTAGACCTTCCGGTACCGGTAGAGGGCGTTTCCCCTCTCTTTATAGTTCACCGAGTCGTTTTCGAAATCCCAGAGCCAGGTGTTTCCGTCCTGCTCCCGCACCTTCTTCATTTTTATCTCGGCAACCGGTTTTTTCAGGAGGAAGTGGAGCACCCGGGCGTCCCTGGTAATTTCTTCGGTCTCATTTTCCCTGTAGATCATGGCGGAGAGCCCTTTGCCCCTGGTGATGGAAAAAATTACCAGTTGTTCGTCGATAAAGGAGTAGCTGATAACCAGTTCGTCTTCGCCGAGCTCTGACCGGATTTCGTCGACCCCCGGCACCCGCGGTGACCGGAGGAGCCGGTACGGGGGATAGTTTTTCTGGATCTCACCGTCGAGCATGTTCATCTCGTTCTCGGTGCGCCAGATCTCACCGAGGATTGTATCCGCTTCCTCCATGTTGCCCCTGGCCAGGGCCCCCTTGTGGAGGGAGGTCAGCTCTTCGATGGTGTTATTAAGCTCAAGAAGGCGGGTGCTCTCCCGCTTCGGGACTCCGCCCCGGGCCAGGGCGTTTTTCAGGGAGATGCCCTCGGTGATCGAGAGGCCCCGCTTCATGCCGTCTACCAGGAAGGCCCCCTGGTAGTCATTCTGGATGATACGCAGGGTGATGAGGAGGTCAAATATGCCGAGGTACCGATCCATGACCCCCACCTTGCCGCGGCCGAGAATGAGGCGGTACTGGAGCACCTTGTTTACCCCTTCTTCCAGGAGTTCTCCGGCTTTATCCCTGTTATCATTGTCGATGTAGAGCCGTGCGAGGTTATAGGTGCTCATGATTTGGTTGCCGTAATCTGTGCCCCGTTTCAGAATTTTCCGCGATTTCTCCTGGTATTCGATGGCTTTGTCTATATCGCCGGTTTTCTCGTATATCATGGACATGTTCGCGTACACGTAGGCAACATAGGGATGGGATTTACCGAGTTTCTTAATATAAATACCCAGGGCGTCCCGGTAGTATTTCAGGCTGTTCTTGTATGACTCCTTCCTGAAATAGCAGAGCCCCAGGTTGTTGTAGGCGGTGCCGATGTAGGGGTGGTCCCCGCTGAACTTTTTCCTGTAGATTTCCAGGGCCTTCATGTTGTAGTCAATCGCTTCATCGTAATTTCCGAGTCGCTCGGATACTATGCCTGTATTTATAGAGGTTGTGGCGATGTAGGGGTGGTCCCCGTCGAAATTCGAATTATACACATC
>CAZEPS010000037.1:0-23536 GCA_964514165.1 uncultured Leptospirales bacterium | reverse complement strand
GCCTTCGGCGGCGAAGGATTGTGCCAAAATAGCGTTTTCAATAAATATAAATAGTTTAGGAATATTTACTGAATATTTTTATAGAGAAAAAAAATTCTTGCATAAATATGGTAAGTAAATATTTACTCCTATGGTCTGATTTCACTAAAAGGTTTTGATACATGTCCAGGAAATATTATATATATGCATTAACTGCAATTTCAACACTCTCTCTAATAATATATCTTGTTATCCCCCTCGCCAGCAGGGAGACAAAAATCTATTATAATCGAGAGATGTACGATAAAAAACATGAGATCCTTGATATCAACAGAAAGCATAACAATGTAAATACACCGAATATTGTTATCATACTGGCAGATGATCTCGGCAAAACCGATATCTCTCTCTATGATCAGGCAGAAATAACTACTCCCCGTATTGATTCCATTGGAACAAACGGCGTAACGTTTAACCAGGCATACTGTACGTCACCGATATGCAGTCCCTCCAGGGCGGGACTTTTAACCGGCCGATACCAGCAGCGCTTCGGGTACGAGATGCAGCCCATGGTCCGTTACCCGAGAAACCGGCTCGAATACCTGTACGCGAAACATGTCCTCGATATGGGAAACTGGAAGATCAGGGAAATGATGCGGTATCCGAGTAAAGAAGATGTTGAAAATCAGGGACTGCCTGAATCTGAGATAACAATAGGAGAAATGCTGCAGAGTGCGGGATATAATACCGGCATTTTAGGTAAATGGCACCTGGGCCTGGACGAAGAATTTCTTCCTCATAACCGCGGGTTTAATTACCATTACGGATTTTACGAAGCCTTTTCCCTGTATGCCCCGGAAGAAACACCTGATATCGTTAATTATAAACACGATTATTTCGCGAACCGCCATATATGGAAGATGGGGAGAAAGGATTACTGTTCCCTGGTAAAAAACGGCACTGTTATTGAGGATAATGAATATCTGACATATACGCTCGCTCATGAAACCATTAATTTTATAGAAAAAAGCCATGACGAAAATAAACCCTTTATGGTATATGTTCCATTTAGCGCGCCTCATACACCGTTTCAGGCGCCGATTTCACACTATGAAAAACTTTCTCATATCAAGGATGAAAACAAACGGGTCTATTACGCCATGATACTTGCCCTTGACGAAGCCGTGGGAATGATACTGGATAAACTTGAAGAATTACATATCGATAACAATACCCTGATTTTCTTTGCCAGTGATAACGGGGGGGCGGTATACACCGGAGCAACCGAAAACGCGCCCTTGAAAGGGGGTAAAATGACCAGTTTTGAGGGAGGTCTCAACATCCCGTTTATGATGCAATGGAAAGGAGTTATCCCCCGGGGTAAAATATACGATAAACCTGTCAGTTTAGTGGATATATTCAAGACCGTTTCCGATGAAACTCACTGTCAGTTGCCGAATGACCGGGTGTATGATGGTGTCAACCTGATCCCCTACATACAAAATAAAAAGGATGGATCCCCCCACGAAACCCTGTTCTGGAGATGTGACTACAGCAAGACCGTTCTGAAAGACGGCTGGAAACTGATCATTGATGAAAAAAGGAACAGATTTTTTCTCTATGACCTGAAAACTGATCATGAAGAAAAAAACAATATCGCCTTCAAACATGCAGATATCGTTCGCGAGCTGATGAAAGAATTACGAGCCTGGGAAGATGGTCTTGCTGATCCGCTCTGGCCCAACGTGATCGAGTACAGGCATGAGGAAGACGGACATGAATATTTCTTCGCGATTTAACCGGCTGGCAATTCTCAAGCGATAGTGTATACCGATAACAATCGGGCATATAGTTCTTGATTATAAGCGCCGGGTATAACAATGTCGCGAAATGAAAATAATTTATCTCACCGACATCCACGGTTCATTTGCCAGGGTATTCACGCTCCTCCGGGAAACAACCGCTGACGCCTATATCATATCGGGCGACCTCCTTGATATGCCTTTTTATTCGATTGAACCCTCGACTGAATTTTACGAGCTGCAGAATTTTTTTCATCAACTTCGCCTCAATGAAAACGCGGAAAACCTTCTACTGGAAAATTTTGTCATAAATCTGATAGATACGTCCAATACTGATGATGAGATAAAAAGACAGGCGGAACAGTATCTTGCCATGGCCGAAAACGCAGCGGATACGATGAAAAAAAAATACCGCGTTTTAAAAAACATTATTTCTACTAAATCCCATGTTGAAATATTTACCCTGCCGGGAAATTACGACATGGATCTTTCATTGACTGAATTGAGAGATATAAATTTACACATGCAGACAAGGAATATTGAAGGATATCTCCTGGCGGGTTACGGAAGCGCTGACGTAAGAACCCTCGATTTCCCCGAAAATTACCTGGTTAAATATAACGGCAAGGGTCCGATTGATACAGAAACCGAGCTATATTCATTTCTCGAAGACACAGGCCCGGATATCATTGCCGCGCATCACCCGCCTTACGGCATAATGGACCGCCTGCACTTCATGGGTTCCTGGGGGACACCGTCCCTTCGCACCTATTGCGATAACAATCCCGTTCTGCTCTGCCTGTCCGGACACATCCATGAGGAATGGGGGATGGAATATATAGAAAAAACGGTATACCTGAATCCATCAAACTTCGGAGAGATAATGACCCCCCGGAATGAAATTTCAGAAGGGGGCAGTTTTTTCGAGATAACAATCGATGACGGGATTATTCCTCAAATACTATTGAGAAAAATGGAAGAGAGCCGCATCTATGATGTCATTGAATACAATTTCAACGGTGATAACTATAGCAGAAAAATCATTGACCGCAACAGATTTGCCATACTTCGAAACTATTCCGCTGAAGAGGTCTCCTATACCAGCTATATACAGGTGCCTGAACTGAGAATCTTCCGCGATATACAGAATTTCTTTAGAACGCATCAGACAGAGCAGACTGACAGCCGTATTCGGGTGCTTGAAGACGCGGTACGGGATTTGAGAAGTGAATCGGTAAACATCGCCCTCGATGTACTCGGTTCCGTCAGCCTCGGCCTGGCGCAGGACATGTCTGATATCGACGCGGTTCTTTATATTGATTCCGACAAACACTGTTTAGACGAAGAATCGGACTGTTCTTACTACCATGAATTGACGGAAATCCTCAAAGCGAAACTCGCGAACGATTTTTCAATACAGATAATCGACTCTCTGAATCTCTCACTGGTAAGGGAAAGTATCAGGAACGAAAATTACGAATCGGAATCAACCCAGCGTTTTGCCGCGTACCGGGCTTTCTGCCGGGCGGTGAACTATCGCCTCATAGCTCCAATCGAGGATATGCTTAATGAAAATATCCGGTTCAGGATGGACGTCGAGGAAAATATCCGGTCGTACCTCAGGGCAATCGCGAAAACCAAGGATTCACGGAAATCGTTCGACAAGTATATCACCCGAATGAAGACCCGGGGAATAAAAATACCGGATTCGATTGTCAACAGGATAGAAGCGGTTATCTCCCAAAACCTGAGAAGTACTTCATGAACTGCGCCCGTTCAAAAGTAACCGGGTCACCTGTCTTTTCCTGGGACAGCAGCCCCCTGAAATCGTCAATTTTTTTGAAATTGTTATCACCCATCCACTCGTCAAGCCTGGCGAGCATTGATTTGGCGAACTCAGGCTTTTTCTGGTAAAAAACAGAGGCGCACTGGGCCACCCTGGCTCCGACCAAAAGAATTTTTATCAGCGCGTCCCCGTCATGAATGCCGGTCGAAGCGGCGAGATCACATTTGACTTTATCCGCGAGGATACCGATCCATCGAAGGGGCATTCCCAGGTCCGCGGGGGAACTGAACACGGACGAGGATATCACCTTCATTTCTTCCAGATTGATGTCGGGATTGTAAAAACGGTTAAAAAGAACCAGGGACGATATGCCGGTATAGGAGAGGTCCACGAAGGTCCCGGCAAGATTGGTGAAATAGGAACTCATCTTCAGGGCGACCGGAATCGATACGGTTGATGTCACTGATTTGGCGATCGACAGGTACCTTTTCTCGATATCCTCCCTCTTTTCCCGGTCATCAGCGGGTAGAAAAAAGACATTTACTTCAAGGGCGTCCGCCCCGGCTTCTTCGATTTTTTTCGCGAATTCAATCCACTCTTTGTCGGTAACGCAATTGATACTGGCAATAACCGGCACCGATACCTCATTCTTAGCCTGTTTTATCAGCTCGAGATATTCATGAACGCTGTTCTGTTTCGTATAGTAGCTTATATACTCCTGGGAACTCTGTTCAACGTTCGCGTCCCCGCCCGCGTCGATAATCTCTTCTGATTTCCCGATAATCTCCTCCTCGAACAGGGACTGGAGCACAACGGCCCCGACGCCGGCGTCAGCCAGCTTTTTTATACTGTTGATATTCGCGGTCATGGTCGAACTGCTGGCGATGAGGGGATTTTTCAGGGCCAGGCCCATGTAGGTTGTGGTAAGATCTCTCATGCTTCAACTCCCGGTAAATATCTGTCTGAGCGGCGATAAGAATCGCACATCATGAAAAATAGACTTTCAGATTAAAAGAAAAATGCAATAACAATTTGGATTACAATACCAAATTTTGTATCATGCTGGTTTTTCGAACAAAGCTATCGCACCATACAAAAAATCATTGCTATTCTGAAGCGGTAGTGGTATAATTACTGCAATCCTTTCAAAAGTTAGGCCATTACCAAACAGGAGGATCAATAGATGCTGGATTTTACCCTCACCAAAGAACAGGAAGAACTCCGGGACAAGGCCCGAAAATTCGCCATAGATGTAGTCCTGCCCGCGGCGTGGTACTTCGACCAGAAAGACGAAATGCCCAGGCACGTCCTCGAAAAGGCGTATGACTTGGGGATAATAAATACCGATATTCCGAAAGAATACGGCGGCAAGGGACTGGGGCTCCTTGAAGGCGCGTTACTCACCGAGGAAATAGCGGCGGCCTGCCCCGGTATAGCGACCTCGGTCTTCGTCAACAGCCTCGGGTACGAACCGATAATTCTATCAGATAAAGAACATCTAAAGAAAAAATACCTGCCGAAAATCATCAACGAAAGAAAAAGAATATGCTACGCCACATCCGAGACTTTCATGGGGTCCGACGTGGCCGGGATGCAGTGCCGGGCAAAGGAGGACGGCGACTCCTACATCCTGAACGGAACAAAATACTGGATCACCAACGCCGGCGTGGCAGATTACATGACCGTCTTTGCCACGGTGGACCCGGAAAAGAAGCATGAAGGAATCGCCGCCTTTGTCGTCGAACGGGAGTGGGAAGGGGTCCGGACCGGCGGGCACATCCCGAAACTGGGGCAGCGGACCTCCAATACCGCTGCCATCAACCTCAAGGATGTGAGGGTCCCGAAAGAGAACGTCCTGGCGGAACCGGGCCAGGGGTTCGTTTTGGCCATGAAGACCTTCGCCCGCACACGCCCGAGCATCGGGGCCTTTGCCGTGGGGGCGTCCCGGGCGGCCATGGATTACGCCATCCACTACGCGAAACAGCGGCGCACCTTCGGTACTAAAATCAAGAACTACCAGGCGATCCAGTTCAAGCTGGCAGAGATGTACCAGAAAATCGAGACCTCCCGGCTCATGGTATGGAAGGCGGCATGGGAGACCGACCAGGGGATGGACCCCACCGTTACGGCGTCCATGACAAAGTTCTACACCACCGAGGCCGCCATGGAGGTGCTGAACGACGCACTCCAGATCTTCGGGGGCTACGGCTACACCAGGATGTTCCCCGTCGAAAAACTCCTTCGGGACACCCGCCTCTTCACCATTTACGAGGGGACCAGCGAGATTCAGCGCATGATCGTGTCAGGGTATCTTCTTGAAAGGTACGAACCGATCATGCCGCCGATCGAAGAGGTCCCGATTCTTATCGACGGTGACGACATGTTCGACGAGGAGAAACTGAAAGAGGGAATCGCCGCCTGGAGGTGCCCGGTGTGCGGATATGTCGAATACGGTACCGAACCCCCGGAGGAATGCCCCGTATGTTTCGTCAGCGGCAAGGGGTTTAAACAGGTGTGGCCGAAAAAGTAAGGGTTTGTATCACCGGCGCTACCGGGTTTATCGGCAGAAGGCTTTGTTATCGCCTCATCGGCGATCCCGCGGTTGAACTGCGTCTTTTCGTGCGGAACAGTCGAAAAATAAGCGTGGATTTATCCGGCCCTGCCGAGGTTATCGAAGGTGACACATTCGATCCATCTGCCCTTGATCGGGCCATGAAAAATATTGACACCGCCTTCTACCTGGTCCACTCCATGGGAGCGAAAAAGGAAAGTTTTTCAGAACTCGACAGGAAGAGCGCAGAAAACTTTCGCAATGCCGCGATTAATGCCGGTGTCAAGCGCATCATCTACCTCGGCGGCCTCGGGGTAAAGGAAAACTCCAGCGAGCACCTGAGAAGCAGGATCGAGACCGGGGAGATACTGAGCGCCAGGCCAGATAAAATCCAGACCCTCTGGTTCAGGGCCGGCATTGTTATCGGTGCCGGGGGCGCCAGTTTCGATATTGTCCGCAACCTCGTTGAGAAGATTCCGGTCATGGTCTCGCCCCGGTGGATAAAAACCAGGACCCAGACCATAAGCGTCGACGACGTTCTCGAGTACCTCCACCGTTCCATATTCCTGGATGTCACCGGTGACAGGGTTGTCGACATCGGAACCGATCCCGTTACCTTTAAAGAGATGCTCGCCGGGGCGGCGAAAATCCTCGGCTTGAAGCGGGCGATCGTGTCCATACCCTTTTTCACTCCGCGGCTGTCATCCTACTGGCTCGTTTTCATCACCCCGGTGCCCTACCGGGTCGCCGCCGCCCTGGTGGAGGGGCTGAAGCACGAGACCCTGATGCAGAACGACAACGCGCGGAAACTTTTTCCGGATATAAAACCCGAGACCTTTGAGGAATCATTCCGAAAAGCGGTGGAGGAGATCGAACAGCGCCAGATCATCAGCAAATGGTGCGACAGCACCGGGGATGATGCCTGCGATATATCCGTCCCCTTTGACGCATCAAAAGCCGTGTACTCCGACACCCGGTCGCGTCAGACGAATGGCATCCCCGAAGAGAGCGTCTTCAGGGTCATTACCGGGCTCGGGGGAAGGGGGGGATGGCTCGCTTACGACTTCCTCTGGATGCTCAGGGGAATCATGGACAAGGCAGTCGGCGGGTACGGGCTCAACCGGGGGAAGCGTTCAGAGACAGGCCTCCGCATTGGGGACAGCCTCGACTTCTGGAAGGTGGCCGACCTGGTTCCGGGAAAGCGGCTTCTCCTCCTGGCCCAGATGAAACTGCCGGGAAGGGCGTGGCTCGAATTTGTCATAGAGAAGGGCAGGCTGTACCAGAACGCCTGTTTCATCCCCCGGGGACTCTTCGGAAGGCTCTACTGGCATCTGATGTACCCTTTTCACCTCTTTGTCTTCAACGGATTAATATCCGGAATAATCAAGCGGGCGAAAAAGCAGTCGCAGGCCCTTACTGACTGAAGGCCCGTTCCGCGTTTTCGATGATGTGCCTGGCGTCGTCGAATATCTTCTGTGACGCCGCGGCGATATTCCTGATTCGCTCAACCATTGAACTCACTTCGCCGTTCAGGTTCTCCAGTGCCCGGGTCGTGGCTTCGAGGGCTGTCTTCTGCTCCTCAGTGCCGCTCTCGGTCGTCTTTGCCAGCTCCAGGTTGTTCTTCATCAGCCGGTCGATGCCCTGGAGAAATTTTTCCTCGAGGAAGATGTTGTCCCTGAGATCGTTAATCTTCCGGGAGCTGTCAATCATATGCTCGATCATCCCCTTGATATTGCCGGAGGCCTCGTTTATGATCTTCACCCCGGTTTCGGTCTGACTCCGGTTCTGGCTCAGGACCTGGCTGATGGTCTTGATGCTTTCACTGGTCTGAACCGCGAGCTTGCCTATTTCGTCGGCCACCACGGCGAATCCCCTCCCCTGCTCTCCGGCCCGGGCGGCCTCGATGCTCGCGTTCAGGGAAAGCAGGTTTATCCGGTCGGCGATGTCAACGATGACCCGTATGGTCTGGTCGATCCTGTCGCTCTGCTCCTTGATTTCGTTCATCGTGGTCTCGACCTTTTCCAGGATCTCGTTACCGGCGTAAGACTGGGTGACGACCCCGTCGATTTCATCCAGGGATGAGGAGAGCTTCTCCTTGGTGCTCTCCTTGATCTCGAAGAACTCCTCCATGGTGAATTCCATGTCCCGGTTCCCCTTTAACTGGGTCTGGGCCACATCGGCGATCTTCTCCGACGAACTCGTCAGCTCTTCGATAGTGGAGGATATCTCCTCGAAGGCCGCCGCCTGGCTCTGGAGCCGGTCGTTGAAATCGTCCACGTCCCGGTTGATGCTGTCCACCAGGGCGTAGAGGTTTTCAACGTCCTGTTTCACGTCCCGGACAAGCTCCAGCTGTGACCTGGTCTGCTCCTTAATCCTGCTGTTCTGCCGGTCCGTAATCCGCTCGTACTCCTGGATGATCGGGATGTTCTTGTAGGACACGTAACCGACCACCATCATGATGGTTATGAAGAACACCTCTGAATAGACGACGACCCGGTCGTGGATGGCGACCCCGTCCACGACCCCCTTGAGGTGCATCTCCACCCCGTTCAGGTGGGCCATGTAGAGAAATCCGAACCACGACGCCCCCATGACGAAAAGGAACACCAGGTAGATGGCCCGGTTATAGAAGAACTGGAGAATTATCAGGGACACAATGACCACCGCATGGATATGGACCGCCTTGATAGAATACTTCCAGTCAAATGCCGAAGCGTACTTGTACCGCGCATACACGGCAAAGAGGGTCACCAGGAGGGCGGCTATCCACTGAAGGAGTTCCGCCTTTTCGCGCCTTTTCTTTTTCCGGTATATCAGAAACCCGAGGAACACGCAGAAGGTATAGGCCGCGGTCGTCGGGATAATGTTGGCAATGGTGTTCCCGCCGAGATACTGGAACGTCGTGGCCAGAACGGTTAAAACGAACAGGAACGCGGTGAAGAGCAGTGCTCCCCGAATCTCCAGGGTCTCCCGGGCGGTGTATTCCTGTGCAGCAACGGGACGTATATTACTCATGTCATCACCTGGTATCAAAGCGCAAATTTACAGTTTAAATATACAAAAATACCCCTTTATGTTATATAGCAGTACCCCTATTTTTTTGATAGGCATACTTCTCATGCCGTTATAGGCGATATTCTCATGACAGTGTCAAAATTTATCTTACAAAACAGGTTGCCTGTACCCGGTTTTGCCTGTATACTATATCAGGCAGATACACTATGCGACCTTCACGTGAATCACTCACACCATGACATTGATATTATAGGAGGATATCATGGCCGACGTCCGCACCGTGGAAAAGATGCTCAAGGCAAAACCCACCCTGGAAGGGGCCGGGGTCCATTTAAAGAGGGTCTTCGGCAACGAGCATACCCCGGCGTTTGATCCCTTCCTGCTCCTCGATGACTTTCACGGAGACCATCCCGACCAGTATATAAAAGGATTCCCCTGGCACCCGCACCGGGGCATTGAGACCATCACCTACATGCGCCGGGGCACTGTGGAGCACGGGGACAGTTTGGGAAACAGCGGGGTCATCGGCCCCGGCGACGTCCAGTGGATGACCGCCGGTAACGGGATCATCCACCAGGAGATGCCGAAGGGTGAAGATGACGGGGTCATGTGGGGGTTCCAGCTCTGGGCGAACCTCCCGGCCTCGAGCAAGATGATGGACCCCCGGTACCAGGAGTTCAAGAGCGATGAGATACCGGCCGTGAAACTGGACAGCGGCGTCACGGTGAACGTGGTGTGCGGCGAAGTGAACGGGGTCGCCGGCCCGGTCAAAAACGTGGTCATCGCGCCGGAATACCTGGACGTCGCCATACCGAACGGCGCGTCCTTCGACCACGCCGTTCCCCGGGGGCACACCCTCTTCGCCTACGTCACTGAAGGGAGCGGCTACTTTGACCGGAACCGGGACTCCTACGGGTTCGATGCCGAGGGCGAGAACTATTTCGACATGGACCGGTCATGCCGGTTCGAACCGGAGACCCTGGTCTGCTACGGCGACGGGGACTCCGTTGAGATTACCGCCGTCGACGGGGAACTCCGTTTCCTGCTCGTGTCCGGGAAGCCGATAGAGGAACCGGTGGCATGGTGGGGCCCTATCGTGATGAACACCCAGGAGGAGCTCCGCACCGCGTTCCAGGAGCTCGACAGGGGAACCTTCATCAAAAACGGTCAGGGGAGGTAGTCTTCCCGGACCGGGGAGAAGACCTCCACCGCCACCGAATTTTCGATGACCGCGGCCCCGTGTTCCGCGTTCGAGGGTATACACCAGCAGTCCCCCGGTTCCACGTCAAAGGCCTCCCCGTCAATGGTAAGCCTGAGGCGGCCGCTCACCAGGTACCCGGTCTGCTCGTGGGGATGGAAGTGCACCGGCAGGTCGCTCCCCTTCTCCAGGCGGAACTCGGTCATGAGGGTCTTCTCTCCCCAGGTGATGGTCTTCATGGTAATGCCGGGAAGGGGATTGGAATAACCGGATAAATCTTTCTTCGTGAACATGGGCCTTCCTCCATAGTGATGTGTTGAACATGCGTACGTATAATAATCCTGTCAAGGAATGCTTGACACTACACAAAAAGCGATAAAAATAGAACATGACTGGTTCAGTATGAAAAGAATAATGCGGGAAATACGCAAAGAGCTGAAAGAAAACAGCGACGATAGAACGAGGGAGACCGGCCGGCGGTATTTCAGGGAAGAGGTGTTCCTTTACGGAGTGAAGACCCCTGTCGTTAGAAAAATCGGAAAAAAATTCTTTAATGATATCATAGGCAGACCAAAAGATGAAATTTTTACCCTCTGCACCGATTTGTGGCGGTCCGGCTTCATGGAGGAAGCCTTCATCGCCTGCCAATGGTCCTATAACCTCAGAAAGAAATACACCCCTGATGATTTCCAGGTATTCAAAAGCTGGCTCTCCGGGTACGTCTCCAACTGGGCAACCTGCGATACCCTCTGTAACCATACCGTTGGGGCCTTTCTGGAGATGTATCCGGAATATACGGTATCGTTGAAAGAATTGGCCGTTTCGTCGAACCGGTGGGCCCGACGGGGCGCCGCAGTATCCCTGATACTTCCGGCGAGAAGGGGAAGGTTTCTTGCCGAGGTTTTCGATATCGCCGACATCCTGCTCCATGACGAAGACGACCTGGTACAGAAGGGGTACGGATGGATGCTCAAGGCCGCTTCCGAGACCCGGCAGGCCGAGGTTTACGAATACGTGCTGCGGAATCGATCGGTCATGCCCCGCACGGCCCTGCGCTATGCAGTCGAAAAAATGCCTGACGCAATGAGAAACCGGGCTATGAAAAAAGAGACCGGTATATAATTGGAATAAATCCGGAAAATGGAAAAAACGATGAAACTCCGCCAGAAAATCCTTCATAAAATCATGAACCTTTATCCCCCCTTTCTCGGGGCGGGGATAAAGGTGGATTACGACCCCGGGGAAAAACGGGTACTTGTCTCCATGAAGCTCCGGTTTTACAACAGGAACTACGTCGGCACCCACTACGGCGGGTCCCTCTACTCCATGTGCGACCCCTTTTACATGGTCCTCCTCATCGACAACCTGGGCCGGGACTACGTCGTCTGGGACAAGCGGGCGTCCATTGAATTCAAAAAACCGGGCAGGGGCACCGTTACCGCTGAATTTTTTATCCCCGGGGAGAAATACCGGGAAATCAGGGAACGGGCCGACCGGGACGGTAAGGTGGAAGAGGAGTTCACGGTGCATGTAACCGATGAGAAGGGCGAAATCGTGGCCACCGTTACCAAGCTTCTTTCAATACGACGGAAAGATAGACGATAGTAATAATAACTGTCTCAAAATGTAAAGACTATATGTGAAAGGAAATTACAATGGGGAAAAACAAGCCAGCATCAATAACACTACTCGCAATCCTCCACTTCTTTCTCGGATTAAGCGGCCTCACCGGCGGTGTTCCCCTTCTCTTAGACCCAACAGGTTCGTCAATGGGAATTCCCCTTATGCTCCTGAATAAACTCCCGATTGCAAATTTCCTTCTCCCTGCCCTTGTACTGGTCTCCTTTTTCGGCATAGCACCGATTGTTATCGGTTACGGGCTGCTGAAACGACCGGATTCGCCGGCACTGGACACCTTAAACCCGGCACAAAAGTACCACTGGTCCTTTTCGGCGTCAATCGGGATCAGCTGTTTACTCATCGTTTGGACCTTCGGTGAATTCATACTCTGGGGCTTTTTTCTTCTCATTGGTATATATTTTGCGCTGGGGACATTAATTCTGTCACTTACCCTGTCATATTCAACGAGAAAGCACCTGATTAAGGATACGGCCGGATAATTACGAAACATCGATAACGACCGCTACTTCGTAATAACTTCATCACAGCGACAAAATTGCCACTATTCCCTTGACATTTATTCTAATTAGTTTCTGAATGAGAGGCGCGGCGCACCTCTCATTCAGAAACCATGAAAATGCATACTCATGCATTTTCATGTTAGAATATAGTATATCCATTCCCGCATAACAGAAACAGTACTGGAGGTCCTTCATGGAAAAGAGGAGCGCGTTCAGCCGAATTGTTATCCCCATAGCGGTTGTGTTCGGGGTCATGGTCGTCGCGTCTGTCGCCTACGACCTGTCCCGCCGCATCGAGAACCGGGCCCTTCACCTGGCAGTCGCCTATATCTCGGCAATACTCCTCTTTTTGTCAATATGGACCGGGGCCCTGTTCGCCAATACCATGGCATTTTTCCGCGGGGCCGCGTTCCGGGAGCGACTGCTCGTGAGCCTGGCGACCCCGGTCGCCTATTCCGCGAAGGTGCTTTACTCTCTCCACGGGATCTACCCCGCCGGGGAGTTCCTCTACTTCTTTCTCCATTCAATGATACTGGGGGTTCCGGCGGTGGGCCTCCTCTGCATGGGCATATCGGAAATCTGGTGCCGGGCAATCCACAACAGGCGCGATCCCGGCAACAGGATGAAGCTTTTTGAGCTGAACAACATCGCGGTCCTGGCCGTCGGCATCGGGTTCACGACCCTCTTTCTCTGGCAGGGGGGCCTCTACTACATCTACAACATATACATGAAATTCTACAACGTGCTTTTCGTTTAGGGAAGGATTATACCCGCACGCAGGAGGGAACCATGGGTAAGAGCGATATCTTTTCATCACGAATCAACAGAAGGGAGGCGCTGAAAAAGGCGGGCCGGGCCGCCCTGGCCGGTGTGATGGGGACCGGTTTCGCGAAGAACCTCTTCGCGCAGAAAAAGCGACCCAACGTCATCTTCATCCTCACCGACGACCACCGGTGGGACGCCTTCAGCTGCATGGGCCACCCCTTCATAAAGACCCCGAACCTGGACCGTATCGCGAACGAGGGGGCCCATTTCGAGAACGCGTTCGTGACAACCTCCCTCTGCAGCCCTTCCCGGGCGAGCTTCCTCACCGGGCAGTACCCCCACACCCACGGGGTGGTGAACAACTTCACCCCCTGGGACGAGCGGAACACCACCTTCATGGAACTGGTGAAAAAGTCCGGGTACAACACCGCCTTCATCGGCAAGTGGCACATGCCCGGCGAAGGGGTCCCGAATCCGAAGGGCGTCGACCATCTCATTACCTTTACCAAACTCGGGGGCCAGGGGGTCTACTTCGACTGCCCCCTCTACATCAACGGGGTCGAGACCGAGCGGAAGGGGAAGTACATCACCGAGGACCTCACCGATTTCGCCCTGGATTTCATCGAGAAAGACAGGAACGAACCCTTCTGCCTCTACCTTTCCCACAAGGCGGTGCATCACGGGTTCAGGCCCCCGAAGCATTTAAACAGCCTCTACGACGGGGTTGACCTTCGCCTCCCGAAGGAGTCCGATCCCTTCATACCCCTGACCAACAACCACGCCTTCGTCGGGTCACTTATGCCCCTGGACATGATGTACCGGAACTACTGCGAGACCGTGGTATCCGTGGACGAACAGGTGGGGCGGGTGCTGGACAGGCTCGACGAAATGGGAATCACCGACGACACGGTGATCATCTACGCGGGAGACAACGGCTTCTTCTGGGGGGAACACGGCCTTTTTGACAAGCGCCTCCCCTATGAGGAGTCTATTCGCATTCCCTTCTTCATACGGTACCCGAAGCTCACGGGCAGCGGCGGACGGCGGGAACAGATGGTCCTGAACATCGACCTGGCCCCCACCATATTCGACGTCCTCGGCATCCCTATTCCGGACAGCGTCCAGGGCCAGTCCATGGTGCCGTACATGAAGAACCGCGCATCAAAGGGGAGGCATTCCTGGCTCTACGAATACTTTCCCGAATTCCCTACCCACGTGCCCGGGAGCACGGCGGTCCGCACGAAGCGGTACAAGTACGTCGAGTACCAGAACAACGTGCGTTCCAGGGAACTATTCGACCTGAAGGCAGACCCTAAGGAGAAGAAAAACCTCATGAAAACGAAACAGGGGAAGCTCCTGGCCGCCGATCTCAAAAAGGAGATGGCCCGCCTCAAGAAAGAGACCGGGTACCGGTTCTTCACGAAGATGCCGAAGAAATAAGTTCTACTTTTTCTTCCGCTCCCACTTTGTGCCGGTTGCCAGGGCCACGCATTTGTAGGCCCCGTCGTAGATCCCGATACCCTTGTTCTTGACGATGCAGTCGCAGTACATTTCCATGAGATCGCTCTCTTCGGTGATGAGGTCGATGGCCTGGAGGGTCTGGGGAATCGTCCTGGTCTCGATGGTTCCGTCACCGACTTCAGCGCCCCGGACAGCCCCCCACATCTCGTGGCCCCCGACCCGCTCGTTGAAGATCTTCGGCACCGGGTAGAAGGCGAGCTCGCTCGGCTTGGTGATGAGCACGTCCACGGCCCGCATCAGGTAGTTGGTGGCGTAGACCGCGTGGAAAATGTTGTCGAAGAGGAAGATGTGGAGCCCCCGGGCCGGTTTTTTTCGTATTCCATCGGTGAATGATTTCGCGTCGTCCCAGGTGAAATGGGTCTCCAGCAGTTCCCGGTGATCTTTCATCTCGTTCTTGAGCCACTCCCAGTTGTCTTTGTGGTCCCCCAGGTTCACGAACAGGGTCACCTGATCCTTCTTTATGAGGGGGACGCAGTGGTTGATTATCGCCCTGAAGAGCTCACGCTGGGCCCCGGCGCCCCCCATGGTGAGAAGGAGCCGCCGCGGCTCGTTGGCTCTGACCCGTTTCATCCGGTCCCGGCAGTCGGCCTCGATGTTTTCGACCAGCTCATGGTCGATGTGGTGCCCCACGTAATGAAGGGCGTCAGACGGGACCGGGTTCATGACCCGGTACTGCTCGTTGAAGCCGTTCATGGCCCTGAACCCGTAGTAGGCTGACGGCGACTGGACCCCGTGCTTCGCCCCCTCGGTGAGCTGGAAGGCCATGGGCCAGTTGTCGAAGACCATGTCCACCACGCTGGTCATCCCCCCGGCCACCGCCCCCATGCAGTTCCACATATGGGCGGTGAGGGTTGGCATATCGGAAGGCAGGGCCTCGTGGAGGTTCCTGAAGAGTTCGCTCATTTTATAATCTTTCACGTTGGTCTTTAGGAAGCGCCAGGGCCAGGCCACTATCCACGAATTCAGGAAGGACCTCACCAGGGGCGCGGCCGGCTCGCCGGTGGTCACCGGCTCCCATATGAATCTATTGAAGAGAGAACTCCGCTGGGAGACCCTGGAGAAAAAGCTGTACCATTTGTTGCAGTAGTTTATCACGTCCGAGGTAATCCCCGGAATGGAGAGGAGGTCGAGCCAGTAGGGCTGGTACCCCATGGCCCGGGCGCAACTGACCCCCGCCATGGCGATGCGGTAGTGGCCGAAACCCATGCGGATGGTGCTGACAATGACCCCTTTCTTCTCTTCGAGCTTCTCGCCCCCCTCCCCCCGGACGATGTTCTTGACCCCGAAGAGGGGACCCAGGTAGTCGTTCTTCTGAACGGTGAGGCGGTAGACCTCGTCAGGGTCGTAGCTGAATTTTTTAATGAACTTGTTCTGCCACTTTATCGACTTCCGGGAATGGGACTTTGAGAGCCTGTTGCCGAAAACCTCGAACCTGCCGTCTTCGTATTTCATGTCCGGTTTACCTCATTTTATGTATTTGTGGAAATCCATTCTGCCACAGGGGCCCTCCCGTCAATATTAATTTTCAGGACAGCGGCCGTGTTTTTAACATTTTTTTTGTCGGAGCCAAGCCGATTGAGGCTTGAAAAACGGTTGGTAGCGCCGTAGTACCGATTGTTATCGGTGAAATGAGGCCCTTCTTCCCTGATATTCAGGTTTTTTACCGATAACAATCGGTGTTTTACGACAAAATCTCGTCCCGGTACTCGAAAATTGTCTCAATAATCTCAAGACCCGCCCTGGGCCCCCGGTCTTCGTAAAGGATTTTCCCCTTCCGGTCGGTAAGGGCCACGTCCACCGTGGAGTCGATGCTTTCCTTGATGAGGCGGGACATTCTCCCGGTTTTCGGGGCCTTTAGTTCCCCGGACAGCATCCGCCGGGCGGTTACCCTGAGAATGCTGTTTTTATTCTCCATGGTTATCGAAAGATCCGCCCCCCGGTGATCGAGACCGGTAATCCGCGAGCCGTTGTAGGTGCTGAAAAGGTAAAAATCCCCCTTTAAATACAGGAAGGATATAAACCCGATAAAAAACCTCCCGAGCCAGGGAATCTTGGCGATTGAGACCATGAGGGAGCTCTCCGGCTCGGAAAAGGTGTTGCACTGGAGCCAGATCCACGATTCGGGGAATGACTCCCCCCAGTCCTTTTCGATGTAGCCCCTGCCCCCGGTGAAATCAATGGTGTTACCCTCCACGGTAATGGAACCGGCCAGTGAATGGCCCACTGACACGACCCCGTGTTTGCACTCCATGAAGGGTATGTAGGAATACCACCCCATGATCCCGGGAGAGAAGAGTGTTTTCGGATAGGGCACATTGCCGGAATAATCTATCCTGCCGGCCACGTTGATGTCGTCCTTCATGATATTCAGCTCCATGAATCTGTCGGAGAAGACCGATTCCCCCACCCGTACCAGGAAACGGTCCCTATCCCACGTGAACTCGTCCTTCACGTACCGCGCGTAATGGGTCCTGCCGGTTATCCCGTTGAAGACCTGTATAAAAGCGTGGGACTCGTCCCCGGCAAGGGATATCCCCGGAATGAAGGAATAGACGTTTCCGAGATCCGCGGTGACGTGCTTCAGGTACCATCCCTCGAAATAATTATCCTTCTTTTGGCTTCCCTGGAATATTTCCGGCTTAAAGAGTTTCACTCTGGTTTCCCCCGTATATGAATCCGCGACATCAAATTATGCGGTTTTTTAATATACAACTTGTAGAGTTATCGGACAACAATTTTTTTGAATTCATTACAGTTTTGAAATTAGACCGCCAGGTATTCAGGTAATAATTCAGGGAACTTCCAATCCGGTCATCGCGATCAGCTCCCTGCTTATTCACAACTATCACAGATAACTGAATCCATTATCACTTATTCACATAAAACCTGCATAACAGGGACCATCCTCATTTTGCACGTACCTCTTCGATTATTGTAAAATGGTTTGAATTGTCCGCAACCTGCCGCCGAACAGATTCAATTCGCCGCCATCTCCCCAACAACAAATAACCCCTCATTTTTCCAGGACGTATGTCATCATTGCTGTTCAATTCCGATATAATGGCGTGCAATAATGAACAAAATTACTCACTAAACAAGACCGGGAAAAAATATTATTTGATGGATATAAACGTTATGCGATATTATTTTACCTCACTGAAGCCATGACAGGAAACCAAAAATGACATAAATAGTTTGTAAAATATAAAAAATAATAGTATATTTTAGTAAAATATTTCGCACATAAACAGGCGACATGGCCTGCACAAACTTGGGAAGATACTTGAAACAGGACAGAACCCTCCATGGAATTTAAAGACGACGTGTCCCTGGTCATTTCAGGGGCGGCAGGCCAGGGTGTCAATACCCTGGAAAACATTCTTTCCACAGCGGTAAAAACAAAGGGCTATTACGTATTCACCTACAGCGAGGTCATGTCCCGGATACGGGGAGGGAACAACTCCCTGGAACTGCGCATATCTTCGGAAAAGAAGAACGCCTTCCTAGACCGCATCGACATGTTCATCCCGATGAACGACAACGCGATGTCCCGCTTCGAAGATCGTATAGCGAAGAACACCGCCATCATCGGGGACAAGTCCCATATCGACGACAGGTATCAGTCCGGCGATTACACCACCGAATCGCTCCCCCTTGTCGATCTCGCGAAGGAGATCGGCGGAAAGATCTATTTCAACACGATAATCCTCGGCTTTCTCTGCTGCATGCTCGGCATCGAGGAGGATATTTTATCAAAGGTGATGAAAGAAAAGTTCAGCAGGCTCGACGAGGATAAGCTCGAAAAAAACTGGAAGGCGATGAAAGAGGGCTACAACTTCTGCTCCGAACTGGTCGCATCGGGAAAGCTCACCATAAAGCTCAAGCCGGACAAGGCCGTGGGGAAGAGCCCCCTCATCAGGGGGGTTGAAGCCATAGGGGTCGGATGCCTCGCCGGCGGGTGCGATTTCGTATCCTCGTACCCGATGTCGCCGTCCACGGACCTGATACAGTTCATGGCGAGGCAGGCCGGTGAATTCGGTGTCGTGGTCGAGCAGGCCGAGGACGAGATCTGCGCCATGAACATGGGCCTCGGGTCATGGTACGCCGGCGGGCGCGCCATGGTGACCACCGCCGGCGGGGGTTTCGCCCTGATGGTCGAGGGCCTCAGCCTGGCAGGGATGATCGAGTCCCCCATGGTGATCCACCTGGGGCAGCGCCCGGCACCGGCAACGGGGCTCCCGACACGGACCGAACAGGCCGACCTGAACCTGGCCCTGTACGGGGGCCACGGCGAGTTTCCCCGGGCGATTTTCGCGCCGGGAACCCCGGAGGACGGTGTTGAACTCAGCGCCCGGGCCTTCGATATGGCGGACAAATACCAGGTGCCGGTGTTCATCCTCACCGACCAGTACTACCTCGACTCCCTCTTCACCATGGATCACGTCGACGTAACAAAATATTCAGTAGAGAAGCGAATCCATAAAACCGAAAAAGACTACCGGCGGTACAGCTTCACCGAAAACGGCATTTCCCCCCGGGGCATTCCGGGTAACGGCGACGGGATCGTGTGCCTCGACAGCGACGAACACGACGAGGGGGGCTACATCACCGAGAGTTTCGACATGCGGAACCGGATGATGGAGAAGCGCATGGGCAGGCTCGAAGGCCTCACAAAGGATTCCCTCCCCCCCGAGGTCATCGGGAAGAAAAACGCGAAGGCGCAGGTCGTCTGCTGGGGTTCCCAGTTCCCGATTGTCCGGGAAGCGGTTTCCCTCCTCGGGAGGGACGACGTGTCCGTGATATACTTCAAACAGGTATATCCCCTCCATGAGGGCGTTAAAGACCTGCTCGGGCAGGCCGAAAAGCGGATAATCGTGGAAAACAACTATTCCTCCCAGTTTGCCGCCCTGGTAAAACGGGAGACCGGCCTGGTGTTTCACGATTCGGTGCTGAAATACTCCGGCATGCCCTTCTCCGTGGAAGAGGTGCACGGTTCACTGAAGAAGATTCTAAAATAAAGAAGGATGTACGATGAGCGAAACCTTTGACTGGAAAGAAGACATAGATATCGCCTGGTGCCCCGGGTGCGGGAACTTCAAGATACGGGAGACCCTGATAAATCTCTTTGATGAGATGTCGATCGAACAGCGGGACCTGGTTTTCGTGAGCGGCATCGGCCAGGCGGCCAAGATGCCCCACTACATAAAAGTAAACTTTTTCAACGGCCTCCACGGCAGGTCACTTCCTGTGGCCACGGCCATAAAGGCGTCGAACCCGGGCCTCACGGTCATCGCCGAGAGCGGCGACGGGTGCATGTACGGCGAAGGGGGCAACCACTTCATCCACGCCATTCGCCGCAACCCGGACATCACGGTCATTGTCCACGACAACATGGTCTACGGCCTCACCAAGGGCCAGGCCGCCCCCACGAGCCGGCGGGGGTTCAAGACCCCGCTCCAGGTAACCGGCGTCATGCTCGAGCCCTTCAACCCCCTTGCCGTGGCCATCGCCCTTAACGCGTCATTCGTCGCCAGGGCCTTCTGCGGCGACGAAGAGAAGACAGCGGACATCGTCAGGCAGGCAGTTGAACACAAGGGCTTCGCCCTGGTGGATATCTTTCAGAACTGCGTCAGCTTCAACAGGGTGAACACCCTGAAGTGGTACAAGGACAACAGCTACTACCTTGACGATGAACATGACCCTTCAGACCGGGAAAAAGCCATGTCCCTGGCCCTGAACACGGACAAGTTCGCCCTCGGGGTCCTGTACAAAAACAGCGAGGTCCCGGTTTTCGAAGACCAGCTCCCCGCATTCGAAAACAGTAAAGAACCCCTGTATCGGCGTAATCCGGATTTCAAGAAGGTCCAGGAACTGCTGGATTCCTATATATAAACTTTAAAAAAGATGGTTGATTAATATATGACCAGAAATATTGTAATCATTACAAATTTAAGCATATAACAAGTATCGGATTATTAAAATAATCACATTTTCCAAAGGAGGATTACCCAATGGCAAAAATTGCTGAATTATACCAGTCGGCCGACTGGAAAAAAGAAAAACACTCACCGGTAATCGAAATCGAAAAGAAGGGGGACGCATACCAGATAACGGCGTCAATCGGGAAAGAAATATCCCACCCGAACACCACCGAGCATTTCATCGCCTGGATTGAAGTATATTTCTATCCAGAAGGGGCCAAGTTTCCCTACCAGATCGGCAGGTTTGATTTCGCGGCCCACGGTGCCTCAACAGACGGTCCCAACAGCAGCACGGTATATACCGACCCTTTCGTCACCTGCGTGATGAAGAGCGAAAAGGGCGGAACCGTCGTGGCCAATTCCTACTGCAACATCCACGGCCTCTGGACCAGCGAAGCGGAACTCAAGTAATGCGCACAGAGGGGGGCTGAAAGGCCCCCCGATAGATTTTCCTGTTCTTCTATCCGGTTTATTGAATATTTCGGTGGGATAATTTCCTTATTGCTCGGTAACGTCTTCGCTGCGGACTCTTCTCGAGAAATGAGTCACCCTTCTCTGTCAGGGGGTACATGTCCCTGAGATACACGCCGGTAATCTCGTTGAAGCCCTTTTTCACTACCAGGGCATCCTCATGTATGTAGCCGATATCCAGGAGTTCCAGGGCGATGCCGATATCCTCCATGTCACGGATATCCACGGGAAAATCTTCCGGTTTTATTTCGGAATATACTTCCAGGAGCCGCATCAGCACCGGCCCGTACTTCTCCCGGTGCTTTTTCATCCTGTTCATTTCCCGTTTCAGATCCATCGGTGTTTTTCTTATCCCTGGTTCCGCCCCTGTCAAGGGTTATATCCTTCTAACTTTAAAATGCATCCAGATGCATTTTCATGGTTTCTGAATGAGGGGTGTTGCGCACCCATCAGGAATATCTTATTATTCTTGACATTCCCGGGAAACAGACTGTTCCTCCATAAAAGGAACCTCTGAGATACAGAATTCTGCGTATGTACCGATAAGAATCGGTATTTTCCCGTTGTAATACACTTTCTGACGGGCAATCCATGGAGGATTACAATGAATCAGACCGTTTCCCTGACCCGCCAGGTTACTCAATACACCTCAAAAGTGCTAAATTCGGCGGCGCCGGTTCTTCTGCTCATGATGCTGACAGGCTGTTCCATATTCGCGTCACTCCCGGAACCCGCTGCAATGAAGGAACGGCTTGCGGTTTTTCCGACAAAGAACCTACCCCTCAAGGGAGAGGTCACCGTCTACTGGGACGAGCACCAGGTCCCCTTTATCGACGCTTCCAACGACGAGGACCTCCCCTTTGTTATCGGCCTTGTCCACGCCCACCTGCGGCTCGGCCAGATGGAGCTCTTCCGCCGGGCGTCCCAGGGACGGCTCTCGGAGCTCGGGGGCCCCATAGCGGGGAAGATCGACCATACCCTGCGCATAATCAACTTCGGCAGGGCCACGGACGGGATCATACAGAACATGCCCGGCGAGACCCGGGCCTGGCTCGAGTCTTACGTCAGGGGTTTAAACCATTATCAGAAGCACATGAAAAATCTCCCCCACGAATTCAGGGTCTTCGGCATCGTACCGGAACCCTGGACCCTTGAGGAACTGGTCACCATGAGCCGGCTCTTCGCCACGGACGTGAACTGGCTCTACTGGTTCAGCTTCTCGAAACTGATGGCCGAACCGAACTGGAAGGAGTTCTGGAAAAAAATGGTCGAGGCGGGCTCCGACTCGAAACCGAGTTTCACCGCCCGCGGCTACACCTCCTCCCCCGGCGATATCATGGGGACCATTCTCATGACCATGAGCCGCTCCGGGAGCAACTCCCTGGTGCTGTCGCCGGGACGCGCGAAGGCCGGCTCAGCGGTCATGGCCAACGATCCCCACCTGGGGCTCAGCATACCGAATTTCTGGATTCTTCTCGGGTACCGGTCCCCGTCGGTCCATGCCGTCGGTTTTACCATCCCCGGCCTGCCGTTTATCCCCCTGGGACGAAACAGGCATATCGCCTGGGGCGGGACCAACATGCGGTCAGCCTCAAGTTCCCTCTACGATATATCCGACCTGCCCGAATCGGAACTGACCGAGCGGAAGGAGGAACTGAAGGTCCGCTGGTTCAGGAACAGGACCGTCACGGTGCGTGAATCCCGGTACGGGCCGGTCATATCGGACGCCCCCCTTTTAAAGTTCTCGAAGGATAAAAAGATAGCCGTCCGGTGGATGGGCCACGAGGTTTCGGACGAGTTTACCGCCTTTCTCAAGGTGAACCGGGCCAGAAACTGGGAGGAGTTCCGCCAGGCCTTCAGGACCTACGGGGTGTCAGGGCAGAATTTTCTCTTCGCCGATAATAAAGGGAATATCGGACAGCTCCTGGCCGTCAGGCTTCCCTCCCGGGAGAACGGTCTTCCTGACTCTTTTATCCGGGACCGGAAGTTTATGGACAGGGAGTGGGGGAGACTTCTCGGCCCCCTGGACCTTCCCTCGGTCCTGAACCCGGAAAAGGGGTTTCTCGTCTCCGCGAACAACCGGCCGGCAAACGCGAACACCCCGGTGGGGTATTTTTACTCATCCGATGACCGGATCATGCGGCTCACGGACCTGATTACCGATAACAATCCGGTTTCCATGGATGAAATCAGAAAAATACAGCGGGACGTCTACTCCATCAACTCCATCCGCCTCAGGGATCTCATCGTATCGACTGTTACAAGGCTCGGCCTGGAGGAGTCCCTGGCGAAAAAAAACCGGGCCCTGTTTGAGGCCCTTACCGGC
>CAZEPS010000036.1:23133-24096 GCA_964514165.1 uncultured Leptospirales bacterium | reverse complement strand
TTGAAAAAACCATGAAGGTGACCAGGAGAAAGAAACTGATGCCGGACGCGATCCAGTGCTCCATGGTCGGCATTATCGACAGGAGTGACGGGAGAATCGGGTGCCTCTCCTATAACGAGCCGGAGGAGCATACCCCCTTCGAACCCTTTTTTTCCGCCACGTGCAAGACCTTTCTCTGCCCGGCGGCGGACATTCTCACCGAAGAGGAGATCCTCTTCGCCGCTGAACTTACCGGCGACTGGTACTATTACAGCATACTCATTAACCATATCGATTATTTGAAGAAACTTGCCAGGCGCTTCGTCTCCGCCGTAGCAGTTCATGAGGATGAGCTCCAGGAGATAAAAGACTGCCTCGAGGAGAGGCTTCACCCCCGGAGTGGCCGGAACATCAATTACCTACCGGCATGACCCGCTGATGCTGTTCACGTACACCGGGGCCAGTGGGCCCGCTGTTTCAGAGCCGGAAAAAAGCCCGGGACGGTTTACCATGGAGGGGTTTTCCCGGTAAAGCCGGTTCCAGTCGGCCTGGAACCGCCGCGCCAGGGGGAGATAAGACCAGTGCCACCGCTCCTCGCTGTAACCCGTTTCTCGCCCGGCGCTGTAGGGCTGGCAGAATCCGTACCGGGCCGCGTTTTCCCTGAGCCAGTCGTAGAGTGTTTTTCCATCACCGGTTTCGAAGTAGGTGTTGGTGAGACGGTTCAGGTCGAAATCGGACCCCCAGTGGTGGCGGGATGTACCGGGCATGGAGGAGTAGCGGAGTATGAACCCCGCCCGCTTCAGAAGATCAGCCACCCCCGTCAGGTTCATCCCGGAAACCGGCGTTTTGCCGGTCCATTTCCTATCCCAGATATACCGCTGGTCGTCGAAACTCCTGAACGAGCTCTGGACCCAGAAGGGGACTGTCGGGTGGTCTTTGCGGAAGTCAGCGTAGAGTTTTTTCAGGGCGCCGGCAGCCTCGCGG
>CAZEPS010000036.1:16544-23123 GCA_964514165.1 uncultured Leptospirales bacterium | reverse complement strand
TGTTTTCTCCCGTTAACCGGTATGCCGATGGACGAGATTTCCACGAACAGGGGGTGCCGGTCCGCACGAAAATTCCCGGTCACGTAATCACGCGCCGGGGTGCCGCCGTAGTAGTCGGTTCCGGCGGCGGGTATCAAAAACAGAAAGAGTACGGGTAAGTATCGTAGACTGGAAGGTATTTTCAGTGCTCCTCCATCTGGCTGGCCGCGGGGGGGTAAATCCCCTTTTTCCTTCTCCAGACGGCAATGCCGAAACGGATCATTCCGGAGAGCGCGACGAAACAGGCGATGATGGTCCCGATATAGATGACATGGTGGGTGAGCAGGTGATATTCCCGCATAAAATCCATTATGGCTCTATCCATGGATGACTCCTTGCGTTCAGATTATATCCTTTCGGTAATGTCCCTATGGTAAAACCGCATGAAAATCTGTCAATTGCAAAAAATTTGAACCTGCCTGTTATGACAAGATTATGAAGCGGCTCAGATAGCGGTGCCTGAGTCGAGCTCGTGTTCTATCTCGTTCCTGTTCTCTTTAATCGCTGCCGCGCACGCGTCGACGATGTCCTCGTCGTAGAGCACCCCCTTGTTGTCCTGTATCTCTTTCAGGGCGAGTTCGAGCCCCATTGCCGCGCGGTACGGGCGGTGGGACGCCATGGCCTCGACCACGTCGGCCACGCCGATTATCTTTGCCTCGATGAGCATATCGTCGTGCTTCATGCCGCCCGGGTACCCAGAACCGTCAAGCCTCTCGTGGTGCTGGTGGACAATGTCCGCTATAGGCCAGGGGAAGTGAATCTTCTTGAGGATGTCGTATCCGACCTGTGAATGAATCTTTATGAGATCGAATTCCATGGTGGTTATGCGGCCCGGCTTGCTCAGGATCTCGGTGGGTACGCTTATCTTCCCCAGGTCATGAATCAGCCCCGCCAGGCGTATCCCGTCTATCGCGTCCCGGGAGAGAGACATTTCCTCGGCGATGATGCGCCCGAGCCGGGAAACCCGGCGCTGGTGGCCCGCGGTGTAGGGGTCTCGGGCCTCGACAGTCATGGATATCGCCTGGATAATCCCGTTCATTCCCTCCCGGAGCTTGGTTACGCTCTCGAGGCGCTCAAGCTCGATAATACGCTTATCGGTTATGTCCCGGATGATTCCCTGGTATCCGGTAACCGCCCCGCCGGCATCCCTGATGACGTTGGCTGAAATGAGGCAGACGATCCGCTCCCCGTCGCTCCTCACCATGCTGATCTCCAGGTTCTTGACGTAACCGCTCGTGTAGAGCTCCTGTTCGAAGAAGACGTAATCCACCTGGCCGGCGAAGAGGTCCCGGAGGTTCATCTGCAGAAGATCGTTCTTCCGGTAGAGAAAGAGGTGCTCCATGGCCCGGTTCGCCTCGATGATACTGTTCTCCTGGTCAAGGAAGAATATGGAGTCGATCGATTCCTCGAAGAGGACCCGGTATTTCCGCTCCTTTTCGTCAAGAGACTTCTCGTATATGTTCCGCTGAAGTGCAATCTCAACCGCCACGTGCAGGTCTTCACCGGTAAATGGCTTCAGTATGTAGCCGTAGGGATCGGTCAGCTTGGCCCGGTCGAGGACCTCGTTGCCGATGTACGAAGTCAGGAAAACAACAGGGACGCTGCAGCACTTTCGAATCTCTTCCGCAGCGGTTATCCCGTCCATGTTCCCTTTGAGGACAATGTCCATGATAACCAGGTCTGGCCTGTTTTCCATGGCGAATTCGACCGCGTCCTCACCGGAATAAAGCACTTCGGCAACCCCGTAACCCATCTTCTCGAGCCTGGATTTCAACTCGCCGGCGGTCGCCCAGTCGTCTTCAACAATGAGGATTTTTTTCTTTTCCGTGTCCGTCACAATCCCCCCGCAGCCTTTCAGGAACAGTTTTTTTTCGTGTTTACTCAGCTATTGCTGAATAGTTACATTTTTTCTTAAATGTGTATTTCGCTCAGTGGACGCCCTGCCGGGCGATAATCTCCGGAAGCCTGTTGAAGTCTATGGACTTGTCAAAAAAATAATCCGCCCCCAGATCCATGCATTTCTTTTCGTAATGCGGAAAGGGGTAGTTGGTTAAAACGATGACGACCGTTTCAGGCATAGACTCTTTGATGTTTTTTAAAACATCGATTCCGCTTCCCTTGCTGAGATTAATGTCCAGTATGACCACGTCCGGTCTGCACCGGTGAATCATTTCTATCGCCCTGTCCGAATCCCGGGCGAAACCGGCAATTTCAACACCGCTGATGCCCTTGAGCATCAGTCCAACCCTTGCCTGAACAAGAGAAGAGTCTTCAACAATGAATATTTTCAACGATGCTACTCAAACATGAAAAATATACTATCACAGATACAGTATACGCATCGCCTTCATTTATCACAATCGGCGGTGCGCTGATTTTAATATACGAATTTTTATTATATATACGTAGGAATTACGGAAATCGCGGGTAAGAAAACATCCTACCCGGCGGGTCAGTCGAGGAGATTGTTTTTTATCATGTAATGGGTAAGCTCGGCGTTGTTCTTCATGTTCATCTTTTCAAGAATTCTCTGGCGGTATGTACTGATGGTTTTCACGCTCAGGAAGAGCTCCTTCGCGATGTCGGTTATGGTCTTGCCCGAGGCAATCATGCTGGCCACCTGGTATTCCCGGTCGGTCAGGTAGGTGTGGGGAGGGGCTTCACGGCCGCTGGCGATACTGTCCGCCAGTCGCTCCGCCAGGGTCTCGCTGATGTACTTTCCCCCGCCGTGGACCTTCTTTATGGAATCGATGAGCTGGTCCGATGCGGTCTCCTTGGTGAGATAGCCGGAAGCACCCGCCTTGAGGGCGCGGAGGGCGTACTGGTCTTCCGGGTGCATGGAGAGGACGATGACCGGGATATTCGGCTTCTCTATTTTCAGCTGTTTCAAAATCTCGAGACCGCTGCGGCCCGGCATCTTGATGTCGAGAAGAATGACGTCAAAGTCGTCCTTCCGCACCTTCTCCAGCAGGGACTGGCCGTCCACGGCCTCCCCAGCCACGGTGAGTTCCCTGTCCTCGGAGATAATCTGTCTCAGGCCGGCCCGGACTATCTCGTGGTCGTCTGCGATAATAATCTTAATCATGTCGCGTAATCTTTATCAACGGGTACTGTCACGCGCACCGTCGTACCCCTGCCGGCTGACCCGGTGATATGGACTTCCCCCCCGCAGGAATAGACCCGTTCTCGAATGCCGATGAGACCGAATGACTGTGAACCGTGCAGTTCTTCTTCGCTGATACCCCGGCCGTTGTCGGTGACCTCCATTGTAAGGGTACCGTTCTTTTTTTCGAGATCAATGGCCACCTCGGTCGCCCGGGAGTGGCGCATGATATTCGTCAAAGACTCCTGGAGTATACGAAAATAGGTTATCGATTTTTTTTCGTCAACCATAATATCGGGGGGATCAGAACGCACCGTGCAGGAAATGCCGGTGCGGCTCTGGAACTCTTCCGCCTGCCATTCGATGGCGGCCACGAGCCCCAGGTCGTCGATTATCCCGGGGCGGAGTTCAGCCGATATCTTCCTGACGGTCTGTATGATTGAATCAACAAGCCCCATCATTATCTCGGATTTCTGCGCCAGTTCGCTCTCACCGTTGCCGAGTTTTTTCATGAGCCAGGACATGTCCATCTTCAGGGCGGTGAGGGACTGGCCCAGGACGTCATGGATATCCCGGGCGATATTGGTCCGCTCAACTTCCCGTAGTGACTCAAGGTGTGACGAGAGGTTCCGCATCTCCTCCCGGGACCTGATGAGTTCACGGATGTTCCGCTTGCTCTCGGTAATATCACGAATGATGCACTGGAACCCGATCTCGCCGGAGAAGTCCCCGTGAAGTCGCGCGGTAGAAACAAGGCACTCGATGAGGCTCCCGTCGCTCCGCTTCATGAGGGTCTCGTAGTCCCGTATGCGTTCCTCGGTCTCGATGTCCTCGACGATTTCTTCCCAAATGCCGCAGTCTTCAAAAAGTTCCCGCACGTTCAGTCCGGTTATATCATCATGGCCGTAGCTGAAGAGCCCGGTCATGGCCCGGTTGGCGTCCATTATCATTCCGTCCGAATTGAAAACGCAGATCGGATCCCGGGACTGCTCGAACAGGACCCGGTATTTCCGTTCGCTCTCCTTCAGCTGTTTGTCGATGCGGTACCGGTAAAGTGAGGTTTCGATGGTGGTGTAAAGTTCACGCTCGTTTACCGGCTTGACGATGTAGCCGTACGGTTCCGATATCCTGGCCCTGGCGAGGGTCCCCCGGTCGGAGTGGGCGGTAAGGAATATTATCGGTATGTCGTACCGCTCTCTGGCAATCCTGGCCGTCTCGATGCCGTCAATTCTGCCCGCCAGCTTAATGTCCATCAGGATGAGATCCGGACGGATTTTCTCTACGTCTTCAAGGCACTTCTCGCCCGTTGTCGAAATTCCGGAAACCGCGTAACCATGCCTGGCGAGAATGTTCTCAATATCCATGGCAACGACGGTCTCGTCTTCAACGATGTAGATGCTGACTCTGTTCATTGATTATCCGTTCGTTCGTATTATTGTTACTAATATAAATAAATGACAGGCGGCAGTCTCGTTCCAGTAATTTTTTATTCTCATATAACAATTTTTTACTTTTAAAATCAGGGGGGAAATTTTATTCTGGTTTTATCTTCATGGTAATGAATGTAATTTCTCAAGGGGTAGTATTTTTCACCATGACGATGTAGGATTATCTCTTACAGGGCATTAAAAATTTTTATTACGAAAAATTAACGGTATTCCGACACGAAAAAAAGGATATTCCTATTGATTTTTTTTCAAAGAAAATTATATTAGTAAGTACAAGGGGCGGACAACAAGCCCAAACGTCTTCATTCTTCTTCTTTCTTCCCAATTATTTTGGGAGGGAGACCTCCTTCTCCCTCCTTTTTTTTTGCCTGATCATCAAAAATTTTCCGAATTGTCACTCCGGTGACAATTCTATTATGGTGGCCCCCCAGTTGGGGCCATCGTTATAATAGCGGATTACCCGGGGGTGCTCTTTCAGTATACGGTAAACGTGCTCCTTCTTTGCCGAACGCCCCTTCCCGTGAACAAGCCGCACCCTTCGGTAGCCTCGCTCCGCGGACTGGCGCAGGAATGCTTCCACCACGAGACGGGTGTCTCGCGGGTGAAAGTGATGGAGATCGCATTCTTTGCCGAAATCAATTTCGTCCATCGCGTCATTCCTTAACAACGCCGAGTTCACGGGCGAAGAAGCCGGGGCCCCCCTCTTCGTTGAGGTGGCAGATAATATGGAGCCGCTCACGGGCCCTGGTCATGGACACGTAGAGAAGCCGCCGCTCTTCCTCGATATCGCTGGAGTGGTCCGGAATGATCCTGTCGGACAGCCCGGCGATAATGACGACGTCGAATTCAAGCCCCTTGGAACCGTGCATGGTCATGAGCCTCAGGTCATCAGGCAGATCATCACCCGCCTGTTCCCTGATGAAATCCCCCTGGATGTTGTTCCGGTACAGAATGGCCATGTCCTTCGAGAAAGCCATCTCTTTTTTTATTATATCCCGAATGAGGTCTGTCTCCCGGTGGAAGTTATCGACCCGGTGGAAGGTGACAATCCCACCCCTGCCCTTCCTGGAGATGAGTTTCTTCCTGGTTCGGTACCGGTTCCGCCGGATAAACCGGTTCGACAGGGCGACTATTTCACTCCGGGATCGGTAGTTCGAAACCAGGCGGTGCACGATAACACCGGTAAAGTACCTTTCCAAAGAGAGGATATACTCTAAACGGGCGTTCCTGAATCCGTATATCGACTGCCAGTCGTCTCCCACGGCAAAGAGGTTCGCCCCGTCATCAGGGAGGATGAGCCGCAGGAGGTTGAAATTCGCCTCGGAGGTGTCCTGGAACTCGTCTACCAGCACGTAGCGGTACCGCCCGCGCACCCTGTTCCGCACCTCGGCGCATTCCCGGAGGAGGACCGTCGCGTACTCCATCATGTCCCGGTAGTCAATAACGTTGCGCGAAATTCTACTGAGCCGGTATTCCTCGATTATGCCGGTGAAAACCTCCAAGAGGCCTGTCTTCACGAGCTTCTCCCTGGTCCACCCGTCGATGATGCCGATGCGCCCGATCAGGGAAAGGGCCACCGGCACCGGGATTCCCTTCAGGAGTTCGAGTTTTTCCACAAGGATACTCCGCAGAAGCCCGCGGGACGATTCCTCGTCCAGGACATCGGGGAAACGGGTGAATCCGAAGCGCCCGGTAAATTCAGTGCTGTATTCCTTTAACAGTGAAAGGCAGAAGGAGTGGAAGGTCCCGGCCGTGAGGCCGGAGGTGTCCCCGCCAATGCCGGCGGCGATCCGCTCCCTGAGCTCTCCGGCCGCCTTCCGGCTGAAGGTGAGGATAAGTATCTCACCAGGCGAGGCGAGGCCCCCGGAGATGATGTTCTTCACCTTCTCTACCAGGGTCTTCGTCTTGCCGGTGCCGGCCCCGGCGATAACCAGTTCAACGCCCCCGGCGGCCCGGGAGGCCCGCAGCTGTTCCCTGTTTAAATCCCCC
>CAZEPS010000036.1:0-16534 GCA_964514165.1 uncultured Leptospirales bacterium | reverse complement strand
TGAAAGCTATACGAACGGGGGGCGGTTTTTTGCGGAATATTTTTTCTATTTTCCCGCTTTTTTCAGCTCCTCGTCACGGAGCACCCGCCGGAGCACCTTCCCCACCGCGGAAACAGGAAGTTCGCTCCTGAACTCCACTATCTTCGGCCTCTTGTACCCGGCGAGTTTATCGTTGGAAAACTGCATGATCTCTTCTTCTGAGGCGTTCTCCCCCTCCTTGAGCTGGATGAAGGCCTTCACCTTCTCGCCGCTCCGATCATCGGGTATACCTATGACCGCGGCCAGCTGCACCTTCGGGTGCTCAAACAGGGCCTCCTCCACCTCCCTCGGATAGACGTTGAACCCGCCGACCAGGATCATGTCCTTCTTCCGGTCAGTTATGATGATGTAGCCGTTTTCGTCTATGTGGCCGATGTCTCCGGTGATAAAATACCGCCGACCGTCAAATTCCCGGAAGACTTCCCGGTTCGCCTCCTCATTCTCCCAGTAGCCCCTCATCACCTGGGGCCCGCTTATTGAAATCTCGCCGTCCTCGCCCCGGGGAAGCTCCCGGTCCCCTGTCTCGGCGTCCAGAATCTTCACGTCGGTGTTGCAGAAGGGAAAGCCCACGGACCCGAACTTACGGGTCTCGGTATTAGTCGGGTTCACCGTTGCCAGGGGCGCTGTTTCGGACAGGCCGTAGCCTTCGAAGATGATGGCGCCGGTCTTTTCTTCGAACTGTTTCGCCACCTCAGGCGCCAGGGGCGCTCCCCCGGAACCGCACGCCATGACCGAGGAAAGATCGTACTTGTCGATGAGGGGATGGTTGGCGAATGCTACGTAAATAGTCGGCACCCCGGTTATGACCGTGGCCCTGTATTTCTGTACCCCCTTGAGGACCCCGGTAAAGGGGGGGTTCCCTTCCCGCGGGTTCGGAACGCACACCAGTTTCGCCCCGATGTACGCTGACCAGAGCATGCAGAGGGTCATGCCGAAACTGTGGTACCAGGGGAGAATACCCATGAAGGTGTGAAAACCGCCGCCACGGAGCTGTTCCGGCTGTCCCCCCTCCTCGTGGGGTATCCGTACCCATTCCTGCGTCGCCATAACGTCGAACACGAAGTTGGCGTGGCAGAGTGACGCCCCCTTGGGCCGGCCGGTGGTGCCCCCGGTGTAAATAATCAGGGCCAGGTCCTCATCAGGGTTGATATCAACGGCAGGGTGCGTCGAATCAGCGTTCTTCACGGCATCGTCAAACATGACGTGCGCGGGATCGTGTTTTTTCGCCTTCGGTATCTTGCCCAGGAGCCCCCCGATAAAGGCGACGGCCCCGGGAAGGTACGACTTGATGTTGCACACCACCACGGTAGTAACAGCGGTGTCCTTCGCCGCCTCGGCGGTGAGGGGATAAAATTCGGGGTGGTCCATGCAGAAGACCGCCTTCGCCCCGGAATCCTTGAGCTGGTAGTTCAGTTCGCTGGCGGTATACAGGGGGTTACAGGTGACGCAGACCCCTCCCGCCTTGAGGATGCCGAAATAGATCTCAGGGTACTGGGGAATGTTCGGGAGGAATATGGCCACCCGGTCACCCTTCCCTATTCCCCGGGACGCGAGAAAGGCCGCAACCCTGTTGGCCGTGTCCCTGACCTGACCGAAGGTTTTCACCGCTCCGTTGAAGATAGTGAATCCCAGGTCAGGGAATTCATCTGCCGTATTGTCAAGCAGGGTGAAAAGCGGTTTACTGTAGCCGGATATTTCCCGGGCGACCCCTTCGGGCCAGTACGGTGTTTGCCATGTCTGCATAGTCTGTCTCCTTATGTAGGGTTTGAAGGTATACGCTTTCACGAGTCCGGATTAATTCACCGCCCTGATCAGACTTCCAGTAATTCTGCGGGATCAATCCCGCAGAAGGATAACCGAAAATTCCCGTCATATACCTGTTGCCGGCGGTATGAAACCGTCAGCCTTTCTGTTCATTAATCTTATTCAGTTCCTCGTCCCTGAGCACCCGGCGAAGAACCTTCCCCACCGGGGAAACCGGCAGTTCGCTGCGGAACTCCACGAGTTTCGGCCGCTTGTACCCGGCCAGGTGTTCGTGGGCGAACTCGATAATCTCATCCTCGGTACAGGCCTCCCCCTCCTTGAGCTGGATAAAGGCCTTGACCTTTTCGCCGCTCCGATCATCGGGTATACCTATGACCGCGGCCATCTGCACCTTCGGGTGCTCGAAGAGGGCGTCCTCCACCTCCCTCGGATAGACGTTGAACCCGCCGACCAGGATCATGTCTTTCTTCCGGTCAGTGATGATGATGTAGCCGTCGTCGTCGATATGACCGATGTCCCCGGTGAGGAAATACCGCCTGCCGCCTATCTCCCGGAACACCTGCCGGTTCGCCTCGTCGTTCTGCCAGTACCCCTTCATCACCTGAGGGCCGCTGATGGCGATCTCACCGTCCTCGTTTTTGGGAAGCTCCCTGGTGCCTTCCTCCGTGTCAAGGATCTTGATGTCGGTTCCGGGAAAGGGAAAACCGATGGAACCGAACTTACGCGTATTAACGTTGGAAGGGTTTCCTGAAGCGATGGGAGCGGTCTCGGAAAGGCCGTACCCTTCGAATATGACCGCCCCGGTCTTTGCTTCGAACTGTCTCGCCACCTCCGGGGGAAGGGGCGCGCCGCCGGAACAGCAGGCGATGACAGATGAGAGGTCGTATTTATCGATATGTGGATGGTTGGTAAAAGCGACGTATATGGTGGGGACCCCAACGATAATGGTCCCCCGGTATTTTTCTACCGCTTTCAAAACCTCGGTAAAGGGTGGATTCCCGGCCCTCGGGTCCGGAATGCACACGACCCGTGCCGCGAGGTAACATGACCAGAGGAGGCACACGGTCATCCCGAAGCTGTGATACCAGGGGAGAATACCCATGGAGGTGTGGGCCCCGCCAAACTCGGGCTGCCGGGGTTCGGCCCCCTCCTCCGGGGCTATCCAGACCCACTCCTGCAGGGCCATAACGTCGAACACGAAATTTGAATGGGTCAACGCGGCGCCCTTGGACACCCCGGTGGTGCCCCCGGTATAGATGATGACCGCCAGGTCCTCGTCCGGGTCGATGCTGACCGACGGGGGCATGGGATCAGCGTTTTTCACGATGTCGTCGTACAAGAAATGTCCTGTTTCGTGCTTTTTCGCCTTCGGAATCTTTCCGAGAAGGCCGCCGATAAATGCCAGGGCCCCGGGAAGGTATGACTTTATGTTGCACACGACCACGGTCTTCACGGCGGTGTCCTTTACCGCGTCAACGGTCAGCGGGTAAAACTCGGGATGGTCCATGCAGAAGACCGCCGACGCCCCGGCGTTGTTGAGCTGGTACCTCAGCTCGCTCGCCGTGTAGAGGGGATTGCAGGTCACGCAGACCGCTCCGGCCTTGAGAATCCCGAAATAGATTTCCGGGTAATGGGGCAGGTTCGGCAGGAAGATGGCGACCCGGTCTCCCTTCTGGATGCCCCGGGACGCAAGGAAACTCGCCACCCGGTTCACCGTATCCCGTACCTGGGCGTAACTTCTTTCGGCTCCGTTGAAAATTGTATAGGTGAGGTCAGGGTACCTGTCCGCTGATTCATCGAGGAGTGAAAACAGGGGCTTGCTGTACCCGGATATCTCCCTGGATACCTTTTCAGGCCAGTATGGTGTGGGCCAGGGCTGTAGACTCATAGTGGTTCTTTCTCCTTTTAATATATACATGTATCTGCCAGGATAGACGCTTCAAGGCGGGTAAACCGCCGGAAGGGAGCAGGAGGGGATATCAATATGCATACTTCGACCCCGCCCGGGGCTGCAGCCCGGGTATGAATATCTATTTTTATGATACGTTGAGAATAATCCTGATAGTAATCTCCAGAATATAGTACCGATTATGCTTTTGCAAACACTTTTTTTATAATGCCGGAAATTCTGGCGGCGCGTCATCAGTGTCAACGGGCAGACGAATCGTCCAGGATTACTTCCTGATTTGTCCCGGCAAGAGAATATAGGAAACTTCTAAAAACTGATTTTCAGAAGTCCCCCTGGGGGTATAATATTTGACAAAGCCAGCATTTACAATTTCTGGAAAAATTGTAAATGCTGGCTTTTGGATGTATCCTGCAATAAAAAAACAATGGATTTTTTTGACGATGTCCATATATTCAGGGAACCTCTATTAAGCAAACAGGAGGCTCCCTTTGGGGCACATATCCTATAACGTCATCGTTGACCGGTTTTCAGTTATAGCGGTTCGGACACGGTTTTTGCTGACTTATTTCAGAATCAGTACGATCAGGAGAAAAAATGCCCCTCAACAGAAATGAGATTTTCGAGAACATAAGGAACGGAAGATCCTTCACCGTCAGTTTCCGTTACGCTGATAATGAAACGATAAAGATCATTAACGGGATATACGTCAAGCTCCTTGCCAGGTACGATCTCCTCTACACCGTCAACTCCATCATTACCATCATGAGGGAGGTGGTTGCAAACGCCGAAAAGGCGAACGCGAAGCGGGTATATTTTATCAACAACGGGCTGGATATCCGAGACCCTGAAGACTACGACAAGGGGATGAAAAATTTCCGGGACCATGTCGTAACCGACAGGGAGTACTACGAGAAATTCCTGTCAGGGAGCGATCTCACCGTGTCGATTAACTTCGACATCAGCGATGACGGGCTGGCCATAACAGTGTCAAACGACGTCGGAATAATTCCCGAGGAGCAGGAAAGGATAAACAGGCGTATCGAGTCGTCGTACCGGTACGGCAACATCATGGAGGCCTTTGAAAATATCATCGATACCACCGAGGGTGCAGGCCTCGGGATCGCCCTTACCATCGTGACCCTCAAGCATATCGGGATAGATCCTTCCCTGTTCACCATAACCGGTTCAGGAAGCAGAACCGAAGTGAAGCTCACCGTCCCGGCCATGATAAAACCGTCAGGGATAACGACGAAGATCAAAGAGGAGATTATAAACCGCGTGGAGGGAATCCCCACGTTCCCGGAAAACACCACCCGGCTCCTGGGGATGTGCGACGACCCTGAAACCTCCCTGGAAACAATCGCCGGTGAGACAGCCAGGGACCCGGCACTGTCAGCGGACCTCCTGAAGCTCGCCAATTCGGCGGGATTCATCTCGGGAAAAAAGGTCGAGAATATTTATGGCGCGGTGAAAAACCTGGGCCTTCAGAACGTGAAGTCCCTGCTCATGGCGAGCAGGGCCCGGCAGATACTTCAGCAGCGGTACGACAAATTTGAAGAGATCTGGGACCACTGCAACCGGGTCGCTTTCTACGGAAAAATGATAGGAAAGAAATATTTCGGCAAAAGGGTCGCGGAAAAGGCCTCCCTCGCCGGCCTGCTTCACGACCTGGGGAAGATAATCCTCCTCTCCACGGACGAGAACGTCACCATGAAGGTGGCCGGGCAGATGAAAAACCGGAAGATCATAACCGCGACTTTCCTCGAAGAGATATCCATCGGTATAAGCCACCCGACCATCGGGGGCCTGCTTTCAGAAAAGTGGAACTTCCCCGGCTACCTGATTGGGGCTGTCCGCCTCCACCACTCCCCCCTGGAGGCGGACCCTGAAAACAGGGACACCGTGGAGACGGTATACCTGGCAAACCTCATGAGCGGAATAGAGACCAGGAAATACACCTGGTACGACTGCTACGAGAGCGTACTGGAGCGTTTCTCACTCTCAGAAAGGGCCGCCTTTGAGCAGTACCACGAAGAGCTGAAAAAGAAGTGGGAGGGAGCAGCCGGGGCGGCAACTGAATGATCGCCCCGGCATCCGCCCTAACCGCACCCGCCGGATATGGCGCTCTTCTTCTGGATCTTGATCTTCTCCTTGAATGAAACCCTCGGAATTCTGGGGCCGCCGTGGTCTCCGGCAAAGAACTCCCGGCGCGGGTTCGACGACGAAAGGAACTCGTCGCCCACGGCCCTGGTGAAGCGGTAATCCATGGTCTCATCGGCTTTCTCCCTTGAGCCCTCGATCTCAGCGGCAATCTTTTCAGGGAGCGGAAAGAAATTCAGCCAGTTGTTTATCCCCCCTTCGAGGATGTAGACGTTCATCACCTTCTGGGCCCGGAGTATCTTGTAGGCCTCGGTGGCCTTCTTTTCATCGTTGGACACCACGGCAAAGAGGGTGTTCGCGGGAAAACGCTTCAGGACCTTGACGTACTGCTGATCACGAAGCTCCTCCATGGTAACGTTCCGGGAGTCCTCCAGGTGAAAGAGGTTGTAGTCCGATTCGTCCCTGACGTCGATGATGACCTTGTAGAGAAGGGTTTCGTTCAGGGCCTGGAGCATCTCCAGTGGATGGATGTATATGTCCCGGTTTTCGATCTTCTTCATCTCAACCGCCTTTATCTGGTTCCACTTCTGGTCAACGTCCGGCTGGCCGATGATCCAGGTCACTGCCGCGAGGGCGACCAGGGCGAAACCGAGACCACGGAAGACCCGGTTCGAGGGAACATAGTTGATGTTGCCCCACTTCTTCCCCTCGCCGAAATACTGCTCCAGGATCTCCGCCCCGTAGAACATGGCCAGGGCCATGATCACGACCGCGAGTACGACGAACCCGTAGCTCGTGTTGAAGAGCTCCGGCAGGGTGAACCGGCCGAAAAACGAGCTGTTGGAGAACTCATCGAACAGGAAGACCGTCTCACCGAAGGCCATGACCCCAAAGGCCACCCCGGCAACGAACATCATCCCGTCGACCTTCAGGGTAGAGAGGGCCACGATGGAGGTCCCGGGGCAGAACCCGCCGACGATGAAACCGACCCCCATTATCAGGCCGCCGACGATCCCGGGCCAGACATAGGTGAGATTCACGTATACCCGGTCGAAGTCGAGGAGCCCGACCGCGGATGAGAGGAATATGAGCACCATGGCCACCACGATGCCGGTGAACATGACTTTCAGAACCCGCATGTCCTTGAAATAGAACTGGGCAGCAAGGCGGCGGGAATCACCGAATCCGGACATCTCGAGGGAGTATCCGAAACCGACTCCAATAAGTAAAAAGATCAAATAAGCAACCGGTTTTCCAAGCTCAGCTATTATATCATACGGTGCCATTTTCTACCCCCTGGTTCCACGCCTTTCTGAGAAAATATGCCAGGGCGTAGGCGCCGGCGAACACGGCGAACATGAAGAGCCAGCTCCCGACCGAGAGGACCGCCCCCCCGCTCAGGGCCTGACCAGAGGTGCAGCCCCTGGCGAGCCGCGCCCCGTAGCCCATGATGGCCCCGCCCCCGAAGGCGAGAATCAGCCTGGTGGCGTTGGTGATCTGCGGGCCCTTCCTTATTTCAAACTTCATCCGCTTGTTCACGATTCCGGAGATGAGCCCCCCGAGGAATGTACCGGCCAGCATGAAGACCATGCCGGTGTCCAGCGGGTCCTTCTCCCCGCCGGCCCACTGGGCGAAGTAGCCGACCTGGTCCACGTGCTGGCTGGCGAATATGTCCAGTATGAAGACCTGGATCCGGTTTATGGCCCCGGAGGCCCCGAGGCCCTGGCCGGTAATGAAATATGCCAGGAACAGGACCAGGCCGAGGAATATACCCCCCACGTAGGGGTTCGCGTATTTTTCGTTATTCATCTTTTTCTCCTTTTCTAAGAAGTGCGAAGATATCGGACATGTCCCGCTTCAGCGCCTTTGCCGCCTCCCTGATCAGCTGTCCGAGTTTCATGTCCATCATTGCCTTCTGCTCATCCAGCGGCTCCTCCTCCGGGATTTCGTCGTAGCCGGTGATCATCGCCTTTATGTTGGCGAAGACCGTATGTCCCGTCGTTGTCAGGTAGACGTGGACGATGACGAAGGCAAGGAAGAGCCACGAGCCGAGGTTGTGCATCGGGGCCACCCAGGTGAGACCGCCGACCGCGTCGTTGAGGGCCGGCCACTGCTGAACGCCCCAGATCATGACTCCCGTCGCGATCTGGAACGGGAGCAGAAGATTTAATAGTATAATGTATGTTATCTGCTGGAGCGGATTGAACTTGCGCTCCGTTGACTTCTTCACCGGGTGGGGATCCCCCTTGAATACTCCCTGGATGTAGTAGAGGGCCTGCACCACGGTCTCCTGGAAATACCGCCTGTTCACGCTGAAATACTGTTTAATCTCCCCGGTGGTTGCGTGGTAGAAGAGGGAGAGGAATGCGTTGACCACCACGATGACCGCGAGCACGTTATGGATAACAACCGCGTTCTTAAGGCCGAATATGGGGAGGGTTCCGGCGTTGTGGATCTCGATCCCGGTGACTATGAGCATGATTATCCCGAGGGCCATGATCCAGTGCCATGCGCGCTCGTAGAAGCCGTACATGTATACTTTGATCAGGCTGGCGTGTTCGGCAGCGTCCCGTTTCAGATCGGCAAGATACCGCAGGGTGCCGTGGGCGGAGACCCCGATGACCGTGAGAAACAGGAGCACCACCCCGATTATATCGAGAAAGAGTACCCTCCCGAGGCCGAGGACGTAGAGGTCTTCCAGGTTCCCCTTCCGGGTCATGACCAGACGACCCTGTTCGTCGATGCGGATCTTCCCGTTGATGTAAGCTGTACTCTCCTTCGAGAGGACCGGCTTCGCCCCGGCCGGGACCATCCCCGCCATGACGATGTCGTTGCCGAGTTTGGATTCCCGGTAGTGGCAGTTGCCGCAGTCGAGGACCAGCTCTTTCACTTCCATCACCCCGTGGTTGACCTTGTGGGGAGTGAACTCGGCTGCGATGACCGGGTCCTCGATCCCGAGGGACCTGAGCCTGTCCGCCACGGCCCTGATCTTCTCCTTCGTGTTCAGGACCAGCTCGCCGGGATCGACCTCCCCGTTGCCGTTGCCGTCAAGAAGCTTGACGATTTCGGCGGCGTATCCATTTCCCTGAAGAAACGCCTTTTTCACCGTGTCCAGGGAAACCCGCTCTCCGCTCTTTTCGGATTTCCAGTACCAGCTGGTCACCAGGTTAAAGGGGGCCACCATGGTCCTGACCTCGTTGTCGAGCTGGCACAGGGCCTCGTTGGCGAAGAGGTAGGGGGAGTAGCCGGTGACATATTTCGTGTTTATGTTCCCGTCGGTTACCGGGTTTTTGATGTTGCGGTACTCTACCCGGGCTGCCCCCTCTTCAGTGACCACGGTCTCGTCAACGGCCTGGAAGGCCGGCCCGTGGAGCTTCGGCACGTGGCACGACTGGCACTGGATGACCTCCATGTGCCGTCGCTTGTAGGGAAGGTTTTTATGCACACTGAGCGGGTCGTGGCAGCAGCGGCAGAAAGCCGCGTTCAGGTTGTGGTTCGGCCACCGGAGATAGTCTTTCATCTCCTGTACCTTTCGCGGGTCCCTTACCAGGTGTTCGAGCTCGGTCTGGATGATTCCGCATGTCCGGGGGTTGTTGCGGGTAAAGTGGCACGACACGCACGTGAGCTGCCGGTGGGAGTGGACGTCCCAGGGGATATCCAGCTCGTCCTTGTTCTTCAGGTTGACGAACGACCGGCTCATCTCCTGGCCGGATATGACCTCGCCGGTGTTCTGGGTCAGGCCGTAGTTCTTCCCCCCTTCGGTGTAGCGGAGCTCCCTTCGGTAATCGTCGGGAAACGAGAGGGGATATTCCCGGGAGTGGACCACCCCGTGGCAGTAGGAACAGTTCTCGTCAGCGGGGACCTGGATGTTCCTGTTAAGATCGGCCAGGTTTGCCGGGAGCCTGCTCCCCTTCAGGTGGCACACGAAGCAGTCTGCCTTCACCGTGTCGTTGAAGTGATCGTTATGGTTATTGATGAATTTCGTGTCATGGCACGGGGCGCAGGTCTCTTCAGCTGAAACCAGGTTCCGGTTGCCGGTAACCCGCCTGTTTTTGTCCAGAAGTTTTATTTCAGGGTGGAGGGGATCAAGGCCGTTCTGTTCCCGGCCGGAATCCTCTTTGCTGAAACGCTCGATTATCAGGTCGTCCACCGAAAGCAGCGGTACCGAGGCGTAAAGCGTGCCCGCAATGACCGCCAGCAGAATGATCTTTTTTTTCATTTACTGCCACCCTCCTGTTCTGTCTTTAATAGCCCCAGCTGTTTTCTCCCCCCGATGTCGGCCGGGTCCCGGTCGTAGCCGAGCCGTTCCCAGTCCATCCGCTTAGCGCCATGGCAGTCGTTGCAGTTCAACGCCTTGTCCACCGGCGACACCATGTGGGATATGGGCCAGTGCATGGCGGTCCTGGTGAAGCCGTACCTGCCGCTGTATTTCATCTCCAGTGCCTCGGCCCCCAGGCGCATGGCCTTGTCCCAGTTGAACTCGTTCCAGTAGCCCCCGGGGCCGGAAAGAACAGGCTGAATAAGGTAATCATAGCCGGAGTCATAGGGCTGCAGGGCCCGGTGGACCTTGAAGGGCCAGAGCTTTGCCCTGGGATCAGTGATTTCCCCCTTCGGCCTGTTCAGATAGGTGACTTTTTGCGGGTTGATTGTGTCACCCATCAGGTAACGACTCGATTTCATGTTAAACCAGTAGTATTCGGGCACAACGTCCCGGGCGTACACAAACTCCCCTTTTATTTTCAGGTACTCGTGGGGGTCCTGCTGCCGGCCCTCTATCCCGGCCTTGGACCAGTCCCAGAATACCTTTGTAGGGGCCTGTTTCGCGAAGGTCGGGATGTGGCAGGTCTGGCATGCCACGGAATCAAGGTGGGCGTTTATGCGGCTGTCGCTGTGGGGGACCTCATCGTGGCAGTCGGTACAACCGATACCCCCTTCGTAGTTCGTCGTGACAGTGTAAAGCTTTCCCTTTATGTCATGTTTTTCCGCCTGGTGGCAGTCGATACAGAGAAGGTTATGCTTCCCCATGTGCACGTCCACCTCTTTCGAAGGGTTCACCAGGGTATTGTCCAGGTCACCGTGCTTGACACCCATGCCGCCACCGCCGTAGATATGGCAGATGCCGCAGTTGTCCCGCTTCGGGTAACCGACGCTTTTCGCCACCGTGAGGAGGTCGACCTCTTCAGTCGGGAGGCCCTTCTCCCCCTTCACGTAGGTGCCTGACCAGTCGTGGCATATGAGGCAGTCGACATTGTCCTCTTTTGTAAAGTCAAAGTTTTCGTCATCATACCAGCCGTACCCGGCATGGCAGCTCGTGCATGAGACCTGGTTCCCGCCGCGAATTCCGAGACAGAAGTTGTTTAACAGGTTTTTTTTACCGATTTTAACCTTCCCGTGACCGGGAATATATTCGGGATCACCGGTCCAGGTCCAGTGTGATGTTTTCATTAACTCCTTTGCCGCGTCCCGGTGGCATTCCAGGCAGGCCCGGGTAACCGCCTGGGGCGATTCGAACTGCTTCTTAAAATAGGGTGAATGGTCAAGGTGGGTACGCTGCCTGTTTATTGTCGCCCACGGGTCTTTCTCCCCGTTTGCCGGAGATGGCCAGAAAACCACCGTCAGTGGTATGACGATAACAAAAAAGAGCACAACAGCGCCAAGGACCCAGGGATTGTTTAACTTTTTCATGATTCGCTCCCTCGATAGATATATGTCATATAATAAAACCAGCGGTCAACAATGAGGTTTTGTCATTTAATATTTACAAAATATTCTTAAATAGTAAAATAACTGGAAAATTTTGTCAAGAAGATCATTTCAAAGATATTGAAAAAACATGAATCACCCGGAGGGTCCCGGACTCGAGTTCAACGGTTCTCTCATCCATGGTGAAGCTGCCGGGGGTCGTCGCCTCCGCCGTGTGGAGAATGAACCGGACGCCCAGTTTAGAGAGAAAGGGTCGCATGACAAATACCGCGAAGACGCATAAGATGACGGTACCAGTGCCGATTGTCTGGATAACTTTTTTCATGTCCCGGTTAATTGCGGAATATTCCTTCATAATATACAGAAGAAATACCGGAACGTAAAGCCCGCGACCCGGTAATACCCAGTCAATCTTTCAGTTTCAGGGTAATCAATACCCCGAGGAAAACGCACCAGAAATTGATGAACCCGTTCATGATGCCGTCCCCCAGCGACATGGCGTACATCCCGTGGCGGATATTGAAGCTGAAATCGATGAGTCCGAGAAAGACCAGGGCACCGGCCGACACAAGAAGGAGGGTACGCCCCAGGGAACTACCCTTTAACAGGAGCACGGACCCCGCTATCATTGCTGTCCCCATGACCCCGTCCGGGAAGGGAAATGAGTTTTCGAAGGCGAAGTAGCATTCCGGTGGATTTTCCGGGGCCAGGCCGACGGTGAAGAACCCGACCCAGAAGAGGATTATCCCGACGGCGGTTATGATCGAGAGAACAGCGATTGTTTTATGGCCTTTGGGGAGTTCCATGCAAAACCTCCTGCTTTTTTTATAATACCATCGGTATTGAGCACGTATACATTACCACAGAGACACTGAAACACTGAGTTATTTGTCCAAGATTCAGATAAAAAGTAAAAAATGGACAGGATTACAGGATTTGGGGGAGTATATCTTTATACAGGAGAGTATGCTCATGGAACCGGTCTGTCAAACAAAAAATGTTTTTCAAAAGGGTTGCATGGAACATACTGTTGTTTGTCGGCTATGGAGTGATTTCTGTTTTGAGCGGCACGTTTAACCCAAAATATGAACCCAAAAGGGAACCTCCTGTTTAATTAATGGAGGTTCCCATAATACTACTTTACGCGAGACATCATTATTCTTTTATCCACAGCGGATGATGTTTCTTTGCCCATTCGCGCGTTACCAAGCCTCTGACAATCGCCTTGAGCGCGCCCGGATTCGCCAATATTCCGAGGTAGGCGTGAACAATGATTGTAATCAGAAAAATAATCGCGGTGGAATCGTGAATAAAGCGCATGGCCATTCGAAGGCTGCCGCTCCCGCTTATTGTGATCAGAATACCGCTTACGCCGAGGATAAATACCGCAGCGGCCATGAACCAGAAATAAATTTTCTGCCCGGCATTAAACCTGTCGGCTTCGAGCCCTTCCCCGCGGCCGAAATATCCGCCTGCTTTTTTCAGCCATTGAATATCGTGGTTCTGCAAAACCGCGTCCTTTTTCCAGAGCGCACCAATAACGGCCACGACAGAGAGAAGGAATAAGCCGGCTATGAAATGAATTAGATAAATCCATCCAATTGTTTCTGAGGCGAATTCTGCGCCGAAGAATACAGAGAATCCGGTCAGGGCAAGGGCTGAGAAAAACACGAACGCGCCGTAATGGGCTGACCGTTCTCCTGCCGTGAAGCGGGTGATGACCTCCCGGGTCGAGGCGCTCTCGGCACCTTTTTTCGGGCCTATCACAATATAATGAAGAAAAATGAGTGTGAACACAATTATAACGGCCCAGAAGCCCAGCGGTTTAATGTATGACTGCAGGATGTTCGTCAGCGCGAGCGCGGACGCGCTGTATCCCATTACCTCGAAATTTTTTCGCCGGACCTGTTTCGTGTTTTCATCAAAGGGGTACACGAGCATATTTTTATAGAAGAAATCCGATCCGAAGGAGTGGCAATCAACGCACCCCTTTGAACCGAGAGCCGAGCGGGCAGGGAATATATCGTGGCTGTACTTGTGCACATTTCCGTACGGTGAAGCCTCCCATTCTTCTTTCGGCAGCGTTTTGAATTCACTTCCGGATGAATACGCGCGGTCGTTCATCACCCAGAGGACCCTCTTTCCCTGCATGGGATACTTTGTATTTTTAAGCATCAGGGCGACGGAATTGATAATGGCGTCGATCTCTCCTGGCGTATTTATCTCCGGTATACTGTCTTTATTGTCATCTCGGATCTTTGCGAGGTCGGGATACAGGCTGTTGTCTTTTTTGAAATCCTCCCACATTTTATAAACATCGCCCATCTTCGGCTGCATGAGCCCGGGCTTTCCCTCGGCCTCTATGGCCGGCCATGCGGTGTGCACGCGGTTTGCCGGATAGATTTTATTTTTATAGCGAATGTAGTCCGGCTTATAGATAAAATCCGGCTTGTCATCGTAGCCCATCATTGTCATATATCCGTAATGGTTGTAATTTTTCATGTCAGGGCCGTAAAAAGTCCAGAGCCTCTTTCCCTTTGACGGTATCCTTACGGCCGGATTAAAAGCGTCGCTCGCGATAAACTGCGCGGCCCTTACCGTTCTTTGCGGGATATGACATGCAGCGCATGATATCTTTTCCAGATGGGAGGGTGGAAGGCCTGCGTGTTCCGCTATCGGCGCGCCGAGCCTCCCTGTTGTGTGGCAGTTGTCGCAGGAGACGACCGTGTCGTCAAGGTCATTCCTCACGAGCCCGCCTGGATCGTCCCCCTTGCCGAAATTATGATCATATTTTTGATTGTTTCTCGGATCGTCCGATGACGTCCCTGTCGTATGACAGTCAACGCATTTCATGTCAGCGCGAAGATGAACGTCAGTCCGTTCCCTGAAATTCGCGCCCCGTTTTTTGTATCCGGGCTGGGCGTGGCATCCAAGACACGCGGTATTGCGCGGGCTTTTTATGATATTAAGAGAGATTTTACCGTCCGGCAGAAAAAGCTCCTTTTTGTACGCCAATGCCGGCACCATGCCTTCGGAGACTGATCCTGATATTTCACCAAACCCCGCCCCGGCCACTGCCGCCCATCTGTAATTTTCGTTATCGATCTGGTTTTTTCTGGCTGAGAAATTGTAGCCGGCCAGATGGCAGATAAGGCAGTCCGCCTCGAGCACGCCCGACCTGCCCCAGTTAGCCTTGTAATAATCGCCGTCAAATGTGTTGTCGCCCCCTGGAGTAAGGCCGTTTGCCGGATTCGCCATATATGCGTCGTAACGCTTCCCATCCCTGTCGTATTCTGCTGAACCCCCGCCCGGGTGGCACACGCCGCATTTCTTGACAAAGGTATATGATGTCATGTCCATTACGCGGGGGGACGAATTTTTTTTCGGCGACAGATACGGATAAAGCGGCGCCGGGCTGCACCAGTTTCCACCGTAATTTCCGGGCGAAAGCGCCCATTGAACCCGCTCCTTCTGCTGTTCTGTCGGATCTTCGCCCCTGCCCTGCTGAAAATGATAGGCTTCAGTTATTTTGTTGTAATCGTGGCATCTGCCGCAAGTCTGCCTCGGGCTGTAAGGGGCGCCGGAATTTTTATTTTTTACCGGATTAATAATTTCTCCCCTCTCATCAAGAAGAAAGAATGGCGGGCATACGCCCATCATTTCAACCTCCGGATCGCGCTGAAATTCGGACCTTTGCTCAGCGGCAAGCATGGGGCTCTCAGTTGCATTGAGAAAAATAAAAGCGGCAAAGAACAAAATGCCTGTTAAAATGAAATATTTCAGTTTGCTGATTTTAAACATACTTGACCCTTGATATGTTACTATATTTTTTTACACGGTTTTTAATTCACCACGTTCAAATGCATGGACGCGACTTTCCGTCTCTTTTGACCATAGATTGTCCATTTCAGTATCAGGAGTATCCTTAACTGCCTTCATTGTCAAGCTGGAAAATTCATCGTGTATCGTGCGAATTAACTGAAAAGAGAAATCTGTATTCTTATAAGGAAGTACACCTGTCATCCAGTACGTCAAACAAAATCTGTTGTCACAATGATTAAGACTTTAAAACAGTCAGCGAAGCGGACACCCGGCGGCCGGCTCTTTATCCACAAAAAGCGGGGCAAATTCTTTCGCATAACGTCAAGCATTACCGGCGCGCGGTACGTGCGTCCGGTGCATGCGCTTGTTGGGCCTTTTCGTAGTACTGCCTGGCCGTTGCAGTAACCCGGCTGACGAAGTCACTCTTGGCCTGCGTGTAGGCTACACGGTCGTCCTGATGCGTACCAGAGAGTCTCATTTTCAGATCGCCATATTCCATGGCAACATCTGGGCGTTCAATCAGGTAGTCCCGGAAAAGAAGCCTGTCCCAGTGCTCGAAGTGAGACTCAACCATGTGGACGTGATGCGTTCTATTCCCGCTCTTGTCGCGTTTGATAAACCAGGCGTAGGACGGCGGTGTGTCGTTACCCCAAGACGGCCTCCAAAAGTATTCATACCCCTTCGCTTCAAGTATAGGGACAATTCGCTGCCTGGTTTCATCAAGACTCGCAACCTCGACCAGAATATCGACGATTGGTTTGGCCGAGAGGCCGGGAACAGCGGTACTGCCAAAATGCTCGATTCTCTTTATCAATTCGTCAGGTAGACAAGATAGTAAATGAAGCCGCTCCTGTTCGAACATCTCCGGCCAGCGAGGATCGTATGGCACTACAGCCACGTCCTCTTTTGCCACACGGGCAAATCTTTTCTTCGGAATTCAATCTTTTTAAACTCACGAATGATAATTTAATATCAATCGTTACTCTTGTTCTTGTCGATGATGATTTATTAGTGAAATGATAATTGCAATCAGGGCATGACTCAAGAGTGTGTTCTTCGGTCCTGTTATTCGTCAAGTCATTGACAAAGCACTTGTTACTGAAAAAGTAATCGCTGTTTTTGATGCCGCCGGAATTAAAAAGCCGGATATTTCCATATTGTCAGAAGACTTCCTTCTTGAAGTTAAAAATATGGAAC
>CAZEPS010000035.1:0-24132 GCA_964514165.1 uncultured Leptospirales bacterium | reverse complement strand
AAAATTACAAAAGAAGAACTTCAATCAGGAAAGAAATATTTTAAAATAATTACTGTTTAATTAAAAAAATAGTTGACATTTACTATACATTTGTAGGTTTAAAGCGCAGTGAAACAATATATGATAAAAATAAGAAATGCTGTCCCGATTATCCTCTGCCCTGAATGCGGGGGTCAATTAATACCGGAAGTCCGCTGCTATTACTGCCGGCATTGCGGATACTCTTTCTGTTCGATGTAAGATAATGAACGATACTCATTCTGGTATATCAAATAATGGAGTATATGAAAAATGGAAACCATCGCCACCGGTAAACTCATGCCTGTACATACGAATCCCAGAATTGAAAAAAGAAAAGTTCTTCCTCAGGCAGGGAGAAACCATACACGAACTCATCACGTTTCATCCGATGAGGCAATTGATAAAACTGATCTCCACCAGACAGAATACCGGCTGAAAGCAACCGCGGAACAGGTACTCCGCAGGTTTAAGGGAAACATCGTCACCAGCACCGCCGAACCTGTCTGGGGGTCACTACAGTAACAGGGTACTCATGTATTATAAACTGCAAACAAGAGAGAAATAATGAACAGGGCCGCTCGCCACAATAACACGCCACCAATCACCGCCTTTTCCCGCCACAACCGGGCCCTGTTCATGATTTCCTCTTTTTATAGTGAAATGATCCAGGCACGTATCTGCACTGGTCTTTTATTATCATTACACGATGATCTGGTATTTGTATAAGAAAATCAGGACGGGCGTATTTTAATGTGCCGAAGGAGGGACTTGAACCCTCACGGAGTTGCCCCCGGCGGATTTTGAGTCCGCTGCGTCTACCAGTTCCACCACTTCGGCTTTATTAGATTATTCGGGTTGAGGGATGTCTTCGATTTCTATGTATTTGCCCTTCGCCCGCGCTACAATTTTTCCCATCTCGTTTTCTATCTCAGCCCTGTTCTCGATAACCCTCTTGCTCTTCTTTACATACCACCCCCGGATATAGAGGTTGTCTTTCACGAAAGCGGGCTGGAGATATCTGATGGTCAGCTCACTGGTAAGGGCGACAGTCTCAAGGTACTTGTTGACCGTCATCATGGTTTCATCGAGAATAGCCGCGATTATTCCCGCGTGAATTATATTTGGTGGTCCTTCATAAAGCTCATGAGCCGCGTACTGTCCGAAAGCAGTTTTAGTGTCGTCGTCAAATTCGAGTTTCAACTTCAGACCGCGTTCGTTATCCTGTCCGCAACCAAAACAGATCTTATCTTCAAATTCAATCATAGAGGCATTTCTGGATTAGTATTCCTGTTTTGTCAACCACTTTATTATAACACTATGCGTCCCGCCCTTTCAGTTTTTCCATAAGCAAATCTAATTCATCCTGATCGAGCCATTCGTCTACGTGTTCAGGGTATGCCCCGGTTACCATCATGAACATCTCGACCGCCATGACCAGTTGTTCCTTGGTCAGTACTCCCATGGTCACCAGTATCTCACCAACAAGCCGTTCCCTGTTGTCCTTCTGCATTTCCAGGGCCTCGTCTAGCTGCTCCCTGGTAATGATTCCGTTCTCCACTAAAAATTCACCGAGGTGTGGCTCTTTTTGATTTTTCATAAAACTCAAGACTCTCCATTTTTGATACTGATACTGTAATCCACTATAGAGCGCTGTCAATAAATATTTAGGGAACCCGACTGTAGGGAACCTCTATAAATTAAACAAGAGGTTCCCCTTTGGGTACGTATTTTGGTTTAATTTGCAGCAGCTCCCCATATTCCGGCAAAATAAAAAATCCCTGAATTTTATTTCTTGACGACAACCAGGATTTTCTCATAATCTATCTAACACCTTATAATATTTTGAACAGATGAATATCCATTTCCGTATTTATCAAATAACAGTTGTTATTATTTTTTCAGCACTACTTGCATCCGCAGCGAATGAACGCTATAAATTCATAGGGGTCCGCAAATGCAAGAAATGTCATGAGGCTGAATCGATAGGCAACCAGTATCTTCTCTGGCTTAAGTCACCTCACTCCAAAGCGGCCCTGCTTTTGAACACAAAAAGCGGCATTGAAATAGGAAAGAAGCATGGTATTGAAAAGCCTTCAGAGGATCTGAGGTGCCTGAAGTGCCACACGACCGGCGGCGGCAAAAGCCCGGCTACAAGGACAGAGGGCGTGGGCTGTGAGGCCTGTCATGGACCCGGTGAAAAGTACCACGAATACAGCAACCATGTCGACGTAATAAACCGCAATCGCGCTTATGAAATCGCCCAGGGATACGGGATGTATCCGACCATCGGGACCAGCAACATCAAGAAAAGGGAAAAACTCTGCAGGTACTGCCACAACGAACACAGGCCCTGCCTTCCAGAGGACCCGGATGAACAGTTCAATCAATCCATCACCCTTCAGACAATTTCAACGATGCGGAAAGGACAAGTGATACTCAGGCACCCCCTCATACCGCCCTTTCCGCAGTATTGAAATCATCAGCGCACGATGACTCTTTTCTGAGCCACCTGATACCATGAACCCGGTCCATGACTTCGGAAATCTTCCGAACAACCCCTTTCAACGCCCTGTAGTCCGAGCATCCGAGGAGGTTCTCGCAGTCAAAAATTGATTCCATCTTGGTGAAGTAAACGAGGCGGAGCGGGTCCCGGACACAGCATTCGTTCGACTCGAACCTGACAAGCCGCGCGGTCTCCTCAACGAGGGGCATGATTTCCATTTTATACAGCAAATCCACCAGGAAACTGAGGAGCTCTTCCGGGGTGAGGATAAAGCTCGAGAGCCGGTTCAGTCCGGACATGAGGTCGCTGATCCCCGGCCCCGAAGATGAACCAGTGTACAAAATCACCGGGTTCCTCCTGAGATTGGGAACATCCCGGGAACACTGGATGATCCTTCCCACCTCCAGGTCAGCCGTGTCCAGGTTTATGAGAATAAACTGGACCTCAGGAGAATTGAGGGCCCTGAAAAAATCTTCCCTGTTCCCGGCAACGACCGGCACGTAAGAAAACCGTGAAATCACGGAGTAAACCATGCCGCTTATAACAGGGCTGTCATCGTATACAACAATGGTGCCGTTACTCTCCCTGTCCTGGCGCTCTGCATGCATGAAACCGATGAGTTCATCCCTTTCATTTTTCTGGAAAACGTCCGTTATGCCGAGATTGAAAAATTTTGAAGAGCGGTCATCGTCCAGAGAATCGGAAAGAATCAGCACCCTGCCCTTCTTCTTCATCCTGGAGATTATGGTATCCATGATTGGCGAATCCCTGCCGGAAAGCTCCGATATGCAGTAGTCCCAGCCGGACGTCCGGTAAAGATTTTCCAGATCGACCCCCGACATCGGGTAGATGTACTCAATCACCCGAAACCCGGAATTCTCGAGATGCGGCCTGAGTCCGTTGTCTGTCTGTGATATGAGGAGTAGAGTGATCATGGCAATATTATGTCACATAAAACAATATTTTTCCTGTACCTGTCAATTAATATTTCTTATGATTCCAACAGTACCAATACAAATAATTATCACAGAAAAAACCTGTCCGTCAGAAAGTGAGAAAATAAAAACCCGGGGATCCGCACGCCAGAACTCGATGATAAAACGAAAAATACCGTACGCTGCCAGGGATGAAAAGAAAAGGGTCCCTCCTTTTTTAAACCTTCCCAGGATTATGAAAAAGAGTCCGCCGAGGGCGAGGAGTACCGCCGCGCTGATGAGCTGGGTCGGCAGAAGGGGCTGCGCCATCAGGGATGCCGGTGACAGGGGATCGGAAAAAACCACACCGACAGATGACCCTGTGGTCACACCGTAACAGCATCCGGCAAAATGGCACCCAATCCTTCCGATGCCGAACCCGATTAGGGCCGCAGGAGCTGCAGCATCCGCGGTTTTGAGAATATTGATAGACCAGGCCCTTCCGAGAATCAGCAGGGTAACAAACCCTCCAGCCATGCCCCCCCAACTGATCAGTACAGGAGGATAAGACCAGAACCCGTATTCGATACGTTCCGGGAGAAAAATGAGGAAGCCCGCCAGGAAGGCTCCGATGATGCCGCCGCAGACAACGATAACAGCAGTCGAAAAAAACTCCCTCCTGTTAAACCCGAGGCGGAAGGCGCTGCCTGTCGCAATTGCTGTACCGGCTGCAATCCCGATTAACACCACCACTCCATAGGTGCCGATGACAATCTCCCTTCCGAGCCAAGAAAAAGAGAATAATACCGGGTGCATGGCAGTTAATGAATTAAGATGATGCCGGTGTTATTGCTGCTGATGCTTCTTTTCTATCTTTTCAAGCTCCTTGAGACCCTTCTGGAGTTCCTGAAAAGATTCCTGAAACTGGGGATCCTTGGCCGCTTCCTTGATCACCTTCGTACCGGCGGTAACACAGGCGACGCATGCAAGGTAGAATATCAGGGCCATGGAGGTCCCAATTATCGAGGTCACCAGCCCGCCGATGGCAATGCCGGAAGGGTCGTTTTTCCTGGCGACCGCCCCGAGTATGATGCCGACCACACCGACAATGATTCCGACAAATGACACCGGACCGGTAAAGGCGAATATGATGGATATTATTCCGAGAACGAGTGAGGCTATGGCCATGTTATTCCTCCTGCTTTCAATAATAATTTACAAGGTCAACCCCCGGGACGCTATATCAGAATATCCCGGTGTCAACCTGTTTTTTACGCAGGGTAAGATCACCCCCCTGCATCATAGTGGGAAACTAGCCGACCTGGTTTTCATACTCCCTGACAACGTCCTGGGTATAGACTACCGCCAGGACAATCGAGGGAAATACCAGCCCCCTGAGGAGACCCCAGATCGAGAATCCCGACATGCCCACCAGGGTGATCGTGCCGATCTGGTAGAGAAGCACGTAGGCAATGGTAACATACGCCAGTATCTTCACGAAGAGGATGCCCTTCGGCCTGTTCCTTATGATCTTGATCCCGGAATAGATACCGAAGAAACCCCCGGCGCAGTAGAGGGCTATGAGAAGAAGGGTGATTATACTCTCAGCAGCTATGTAGAGTTTCAGCCCGCTTACGAGAGATACAATTGAGAAAACGGCAATGATTGAAAAAATCACCCCGGCAATTATTGAAAGTACCGCGAGAACAGTTACGATTCCCGGTTTTTCTATTTCAGCCATATATCCTCCAGTGTTTATGGTTAAACCTTATTTTCATCAAAGTACTGCCAGGTGAACAGAATACCGCGAATTACTCAAGTGAACTGGTATAATCAAAGAACCTGTTCTGCGCCATTATCGTGACAATGATGACAACCGGTATGAAAAACAGAAAAAAGAGCTTGCCGGCATTCAAGGTCATTTCATCGAGCAGTATGACATCGCTTATCTGTTTAACAATTTCAAATGAAATACTGAGTACCGCGTAAAGATAAAGCAGTTTCACACCCCCGGGTTTATTGCCAAAAATCTTCACAGCGGAATAGATCCCGATTCCACCGGACGCCAGGGCCGTAAATCCCGAAATAAGGAGGAGTATCCCTGCAGCGATCGACATGGACAGGGTGGAAAAGGTCTGAATGACATAAATAATTCCCGCAATGAAACAAATCAAGGAAGCAACGAGGGCCGTTACTGCGAGTACAGTCAAAGCCCTGGGTCTTTCAACAGTTGACATAGCCTAACTCCATTACCATTAATTTCACCTGCACAGGCACAACACGATACTAATAGGTACTGCAGAGTTCAACCTGCAGTCAAGATATATTTTTTGTTTAATCTCTAAAGCGGGAAAAGGTGACTTCATCTTCTCTTCCTGAAGAACTTCTTTAAAAGCGACGATGATTCTTCCTCGAGAAGCCCGAATTCAATCACGGGACAGTGGTTCAGGAGTTCACTCCCGCAAACTGATAAAACCGTTCCGCAGGCACCGTACCGGTGGTCCCGGGCGGCAATGATTACGCGCCTGATTCTCGCGTGCACAATCGCCCCGGAGCACATGGCACAGGGCTCCTTGGTGACAAAAAGCTCACACCCCCCGAGACGTTCACTCCCGAGGAGTCGGGAAGCTGTCTCTATGGCTATCATCTCGGCGTGCCTCAGGGGATTTTTGCTCTTCCTGGTTTCATTGCCAGCGCTGGCAATTATCTCCCCCTCGTGAACGATAACAGCCCCGACCGGCACCTCGTCATCGTGGGAGGACCTGACAGCCTTCTCCAGGGCGCGCTTCATGAAATCAGTGTCACTCACTGTATTTATCCTTCACTACGGATCTGGATCCGGCACCATCTCCCCGCTTCTGATTCAGGATACCTTCAACCCGGTTGATAAGCCTGTCGTAATGGCTTCCCTTCCAGTAGATCCTGCCGCAGCGGCTGCACCGGAAATACTCCCGGCACCATTCGATCACGCCGGGAGGAACATCGTCACGTATCTCTTCAAAATCTGGGGAATCAAGCTCTACGGTCTCTATCTGTCCGTTGCACTCGATGCACCGGGTGAAGGGCCGACAGGATTCCCAGAGGTCGAGGCGGTCGAGCATTTCGATAATCTGTCTTTCCGGGTCCGTGTTTCTCACGTACAGGCCCCTTGTTACCTTCTTACGCATCAGAAGCTGCCGGTCCCTGCTCAGGAGCACCCTTTTCTCTGTATCTGAGATTTCAGCGAGAACTTCATCCCGAACTTCACCGAAGGCGGTATCAAACCCGAGGAGTCGGAGCCGCTTCACGAGCTTCTTCAGATGTATGTCGCAGACGAAGCGGGTCTCCCGCAAAGGTTCCGGCCTGAGCCTGGCGGCCCCGGAAATGTCAAGGCGTTCAAACACCGGGTACACGCTTATCCTGTCGCCGTCCTTCACCGGGTAGCTGAAATCAACGGAACTGCCGTTTGCGAGGATGAGATCCACCTCGACGTGGGGAACCTTCATGGATTCTATGAGGTCCTTTACCGACCGCCTTCCCGCATACGTAAGCTCAATATCTTTCTTCCTTTTTTCCCGGGGAAGAAAGTCATTGAGTTCTTCGTAATAGCGGACCGTTACCCGATATTCTTCCGACATGGCTGCCATAAAAAGACGGAAGTGATACCGCCCCGCCTTTCCACCTGCTGTAGTTTAACATTTCATGTCACAGGTCAAGGATGATGTCATCAAGGGTGCGTTTCGGCACGTGGTGGACCTCTTCGTCATCCCTCCAGTACCGAACGTCCCCGTCCCGGCCCATCTCTTCAATAACGACCTTTTCAACGGGCCTCCCGAGGGCTGTTACCAGGAGTATCTCGTACCGGTCCGGTATTTCCAGCGTCTCCCTGAGGCCCTTCTGGTCGAATGAACCGAAGATGCAGCCGGCAAGTCCCTTATCAGCCGCCCCCAGCGTAATCGCCAGGGCGGCGATGCTGTGATCCCACTTGACTGCCGCGCTGATGGTACTGTCACCGAGAATGAGAATATACCCGGCAGGGCGCTCACCCTCACCAGGGCCGGCCCATTCTTTCAGGTAGGCGGCCCACCGGAGGTGGGAAAAAATTTTTATGTTCTTTTCAGGATCTGCGGAAAGGATATATTTCAGGGGCTGGAGATTTCCGGCAGACGGGGTCAACCTTGCCATGTCGACCAGTTCCTTCAGTGTATCGTCCGAGAGGGCATGGCCCTGGTCAAAGCGCCTGCATGTACGGTTCGTCTTGAAAAGATCTTTCAGTGTCAATTCCATGGCGACTACAGGTATTTCGGCTCCTTGTATGAATACATGTCGTGGACATGCCCTTCTGTCTGGGCCGATGGCGACCTCAGTTCAAACCGGAGCCCACCGGATTCGAGTTTTTCATGGAGAATGGTCAGGTTCCTGGTTCCCATGTCCTGGAGGGAGTGTTTCAGCCCCTGGAGGAGATAGGGTACGTAATCAAAGAGGGAACCCTTGTCAACCACCGCGCCCGACACACCCTGGGCAACCTTGACCTTTGACTCCTCGGCAAAGTACCGCTTGGATCCTCCTGCCTCCATGGCCTCCTGGGAAGCCATGCCCCGGTATCGTTTCAGCCTGACACCGTTCTCGTAAAAGTATTCCCCCGGGGCCTCCTGTGTCCCGGCGAACATGGATCCCATCATAACGGTCGAAGCCCCCAGAGAAAGGGCCTTGGAGATGTGCCCGATGGTTGATATCCCGCCGTCTGCGATTACCGGTATTTTATACTTCCGGGAAATGCGCGCTGTCCGGTATACGGCGGTGGCCTGGGCCCTTCCGACCGACATGGTGGTCTGGGTTGTGCAGATGGAGCCCGGGCCCATGCCGATTCTCAGGGCGTCGACCCCGGCCCGGATGAGTTTCTCACACTGTTCCTCAGTGACAACGTTCCCGCCGACGATGTCGATCTCCGGAAACTTCTTTTTTATGTATTGTATCATTTCTATCTGGTATACCGAATTCCCCTGGGCGGAATCAATGACGATCACGTTCACCCCTGCTTTGCTGAGTTCATCGAGGCGCTCTTTTGACTCGTCCTTGGTCGAAATGGCCGCGCCTACCATGAGCTGCTTCTTGGGGTCCTTGGAGGCAAGGGGAAATTCGCGGTTTTTCAACAGGTCGTTCCGGGACATAAGGGCCACGAGCCGACCGTCCTCGTCAACGATCGGCAGTTTCCCTTTTTTTGACGCCTTGAGAATTTTGTTCGCCTCGATGAGGGAAACGCCGGTATTGGCGGTGAGAAGATCCCTGGTCATGACCTCGGAGAGTTTCTTCGTCCTGTTGGTTTCAAAATCGATGTCTCTGTTGGTTACGATTCCTACGATTCGGGAGTTGAGCTTACCGTTTTCAGTTATCGGGATACCGGAAAATCCGTACCTGTCTTTTATCTCATCGATGTCCGCGATGATATGATCCGGCGACAGGACAATGGGATCGGTTATAAAACCGTTCTCGAAGCGCTTCACCTTTCTGACCTCGTCGACCTGTTCCTGTATGGAATTATTATAATGGATAATCCCGATACCCCCCAGGAGGGCGAGTCCGATTGCCATTTTTGCCTCGGTGACCGTATCCATGGGACTTGACACGAGAGGGCTCTTGAGCCTGATGTTGCGGGTCAGCTGAGACTCGAGGTTCACCTCTTCCGGGCTGAAATCGATGTATCCGGGAAGGATGATGAAATCGTTGTAGGCCCAGCCGTTCTTCTTGGTAAAGAGTTCTTCAGCGGAGAAACCGTCTTTCTGGTCCATTAAATACTCCTTTCTTTAAAAAAGAATTATTTCATTGCCAATTTTGTCAAGCATTAACAGGATTGTACCCTGAATCTGAAAACGAGGCATGAGGATTATGGGTCACTGCAAGCGGCGTGGTTACTGCTGCCAGGATGTCCGGCTGGCGGAACCCCCTGATTTACTGGAAAAAGCGTACAGCTACTGGAAGAAATCAAAAGCCATTGATCCGGAATTCTCAGAAATCTACCTCATCTACCCGATGCTGACGTTTAAATTCGAGAACCCTGATGAGGATCTCCCCTATCACTACAGTTGCAAACATTTCACCCGTGACGAAACAGGTACCCCGGCCTGCAGCATATACGAGATCCGCCCCCGGATGTGCCGTGACTTTCCCGATTATGAAGGGGTAGAGCACCTCGACAGGGACGAGCCCCTGAGCCCCTACGGGGGGTGCGGGTACAACGACCCGGACTGATTGTTTGTTACATCTCTCACGCCGGAGTGACAGATGGATACGGCAGCACCCCCCTACGGCTCCCAGCCGTGGAGCCTGACAATGTTTTCCGGGGGCATGTTTACCCCTTCCGGCTTCCATCCGCTCTCGCCTATGAGGGCCCAGATGTGGGCCATGTTGTAGAGGTCATGCTCCCAGGCGAATTTCCCGTTACCGGCGTAGAGCATCCGGGATGTCCCCGGGGCCTGGTAAAAGGTGCCGTTGGGCCGCTGTCCCGGGAGCCTGTTCTGCCACCCGGTCATGAGATAATTTCCGTCAACGGCTTCCCATTCGTGGGGAAACGACCACTCCTCGAGCCCTTTCATGCTGTCTTCTAGAAAAACGAGGATATTCTCTCCGCCGTCTATCCTTCCCCAGGCCTGGTCGATATAGACCGCGTCCTCGGTAAAGAAGTCACCCAGGGCTGACCACTTGAGTTCGCCGGCTTCGATGCGGTTTCGGATTTCGATGTAGCGGTAATGGGTCTCTAATATTTCTTCTTTCGGATAAACCTTCATTCTCTCCTCCCGGCAGTAAGTAAATTTTTCCTTACTATCGATGGAAAGAATGCATTGTCCGCTTAATGTCAAGACTAATTTAATGCGGGGGTACATCCATGGAAATTGAACCAGAAAGGGAACCCGGAAAAACCACTGGTTCAATGAAAGGGTTCCCCGCAACTCACTCCCTGATACCGATCTCCTGGCTGTTATACCCGTCAGCCAGATGGGTGTTCACGTGAACGACCCCCTTGTTCAGATCTCTCAGTGGATAGGTCTCGTCGATAAAGGGTAAGCTGCTCGTTTCGTCGCTGGCGGTAAGAACCGTGCCCGCGGGAACGTACCGCCCCGATGGAACATCCACTCCCATGAGAATACAGCCCGGTTCTATGACGCAGTCATGGCCTATCTTCGACTTGAACACCAGTACCTTCATGCCGACGAAGGTGTCATTTCCCACGAAGGCCGGACCGTGTATCTGGACCTGGTGCGCCAGGGACACCCGTTCCCCCACATACACCGCGTACTTCGCGCCGCCCACCTCCACGAGATTTTTCTCCACCGCCCTCCCGTCACTTTCCGTCTCAAGGGCATGGATTATGACCCCGTCCTGGACATTGGATTCGTTTCCGATAAAGAGGGGCTGTCCCTCGTCACCCCGGACCGAGGCGAATGGGGCGACCATGACCCTCTTTCCCAACGACACCTTCCCGATGACAGCGCCGAGGGGATGCACATATGCTGTAGGATCTATAGTGGGATATACCGCTTCCCGGGAAAAATCTGTCACGACATTCTTATGAATCATCACCTGTTCTCCTGTATCAACTGAAATAAGGGTACATCAATAAATCGGTTTCACACATGATTAACCTTGATATGAATTCAACAGGGGGGATCATAATGTAAAGTATTTTTTATTGCAAATCCATTCTGAAAAACCGTGCCGAACAAAACTACAGCATTGATTCCCATAAGAGAAACCTGCACCGAATGAATAAAGGTGCGACTATAAATCGATTTAAACCAATTATTAAACAGAGGTCCCATAAAATATTTGACAGGGGCAGTCCTCTGTTCTCTTCTATATGATTACCAGAAAAAATTTTAATCCTGGAGCAGTAATGGACTATATTAATATAAGCAAGAGAAAGATCTATATTGGAAAAATTCACTCCTTCTCGAGCCAGTTGAAAGAAACAAACTCGATATACAACATCGTCAGCGATGTCGGGTTCTGGAGCAGCGAGAAGAACAGTTTTCCGAAAGCGGAATATTTCATTATTGATTATGAAAACCCCGTATTCATCAACTTTATCGAACTGCTGTTTTCACCAAATAAATTCGAATTCTTTCCGAAGGATTTCCGCATAGAGTCGAGCCTAGACCTGGATACATGGGAGGTCCTGTACAACGAACGCAACCTGGAGATAGAGGCCCCCTCATACATACTGGATGTCCCCCTCACGAGGACCAGGTACCTGAAGATATACGTCGCCAGCCCCAGGATGACAGAGCCCCCCTTCTTTTCCGAAATCGGCAAGTGCCAGGCGGGGATAAAGGGAATTCAGTCCATCAGAGCCACGAGCTGCTCTTCACCGGAATGTGACGTTTCAAACGTCCTGGATGATAAACCGTCAAAAATCTGGAAATCAGATGAAAAAAGCAACAGTACCAGGGAGTCGATCCATGTTGACCTCGGGAATATTTTTCATATCAACCGGTTGTCGTTCGGCACCGCGGACGAACTCTTCCCTGACACCCTTTTCATTGAAACCAGCCCCGACGATACCATCTGGTCACCCCTTCTCGAAGAAAAAAACTTCATCGCCGAACCCCATACCCGCTATTTCTGGAACATTGACATAACCCCGGTGCGTTATATCCGTATTGACGTGAGGACCGTTTCGAAAAACGATTCCTACAGTGCAAAGATTTCCAGTATAGATATAGACGCGGCACCATTCAACCCCTTCCACACCCACAATATCGGGGAATTGACCCCCTACGCGTCTGTATTCCAGGCGGGAATAGTCAAGCTCTCAAGGGACGGCGAAGACATTCCGGGGACCGCGGTGCAGGCCAGCGACCGGCGCCTCAGGGACGCAACAACGATCTTCAAGGGAATCGTCCAGCTCTCGGAAGACGGTGATGACTCAAAGGGCCTGGCGGTACAGTCTTCGGATTCCCGCCTGAAACCGGCAACTGATATACGGCCGGGAATTGTCCGTCTTGCCTATGACCGGGAAACAAAGAGCGGCACCGCTGTCCAGGGTAACGATTCCAGGCTCCGCGAGGCTGATGAAAAGAATTTCGGCATTGTCAAGCTCTGTCCCAACGGTGAATACCGGGAAGGATCCGTCATAACCGGAAACGATTCCCGGATCCAGAAGGCAACCGCCAAATCGTTCGGCATCTGCCGGCTCGCCGATGACGGCTCTGTAGAACCCCTCACCGCCGTTCAGGGAAGCGACCGGCGCCTCAGGGACTCAACCACCACCGCGAAGGGCATCGTCGAACTCGCCGAGGACGGCGAAGACGCACCGGACAGGGCGGTACAGGGAAATGACAAACGCCTCAAGGACGCAACCACCCTCTCAAAGGGTATCGTCGAACTCGCTGAAAACGGCGAAAACGCCCCGAACAGGGCGGTCCAGGGTAACGACCGGCGCCTCAAGGACGCAACCACCCTCTCAAAGGGTATCGTCGAGCTCGCAGAGGACGGTGAAGACGAAGACGGGGTCGCGGTCCAGGGGAGCGACCGGCGACTAAAAGACGCAACCACCACCGCCAAAGGTATCGTCGAACTCGCCGAAGACGGCGAAGACGCACCAAACGTGGCGGTGCAGGGAAACGACCGGCGGCTGAAAGACGCTTCTGAAACAACGAACGGCATCCTCAGGTTCGCGTCCGACGGTGAAGACTTTCCCTTTACCGCGGTGCAGGGAAACGACCGGCGGCTGAAAGACGCTACCACCACCGCCAAAGGCATCGTCGAACTCGCCGAAGACGGGGAAACAGGCGACGGTGTCGTCGTCCAGGGAAGCGACAGCCGTTTAAAAAAGGCATCCGGGGAAAACCCGGGAATCGTTCAGTTCTCCAGGAACGGGGAATCGAGGAACGGCTACGCTGTCCAGTCCACGGACAGCCGCCTTTCAGACAGGAGGGAACCGGCTCCCCATGAACACGATTACGCCCCGGTTTCCCATGAGCATAACAGCCATACCGGCTCCATCACCATCGAACTGCCCCGAAATGAAATTTTCAACGAAATAACCCCCCCTTCCGGCCGGTCCGCTGTCATAACCGGGAAAAACACGTCGGAGGAAAACGGCTCCATCGGCATTGCCGGCATCTCAACCGCCAGTCAGGCCCAGTCCTACGGCGTGGCTGGCCACAGCACCTTTGTGGGAATCCGCGGGCAGTCTTCCGGCACCCCGGGCAGGGAATCCGGGAAGGGGTGCGGGGTCCTCGGGGTGTCACGGTTCGGGGCCGGGGGCGTGTTCTCCAGCGAACACGGATTTTCACTCATCGCCGACGGATACGGCAAGATTCACGATTATGATCACTCCCTGAACCTCCTCGGCAGCGGGGACGCACTGCTCGTGCGGGGGCGTTCCGAATTCACAGGCCCCCTCTCCATACAGAACGACGAAGGCAACCGGGAATTCTCTGCGAACATTGTCGAAATGTTCGAGGTTGAAGAATCCGAATACATCTCCCCGGGGGATCTCCTGGCCGTCAGCACCAGCGGCAACTCAATCCTGTCCCGGTCCCGGACGGCCTACAACAGATCGGTGGTCGGCGTCGTGTCAGGGAACCCGACCCTGGTGCTGAACAACAGCGGTAGTGAAACAAAAATCTACCCGGTGTCCCTGGCGGGAAAGACCATGTGCAAGGTAGACGCCCGGGAAAACCCGATCAATCCCGGTGACCTCATAGTCACGTCAAACACCCCCGGGTGCGGCATGTCCGGGAAAATCGATTCTTTCGACAGGCTCGGTACGGTCATCGGCAAGGCCCTTGACAGGCTTGAAGAGGGGATAGGCCTCATCCCGGTATTTATCATGCATCAATAACCGGTTACAGGGTGAGTTTCTTTATGATTTCAATCTCGGTTTCATTGAACATGGTGTTCCGGTAATCCTTTACCTCTTTCGCGATGTCCTTGCTCAGGTAGGTTATTCGCCTGCAGTAGGGTTTGTCTTCATACTCGTCAACCCACATGATGATAACCGTTTTTTCACCGTTCCAGGCGATCGCCCCCTGGTTATCGCTCAGATTTTCATTCGTGGAAGGGCCGTACTTATCGACTATCTTCTTTTTTACCTCTTCCATAGACAGGTACGGGAATTTCAGGGCCACGTAAAAAAGCTTGCCTTCATCCTGCCCTTTCTTATCGCCGTCCTCTTCCATTTCTTCCGGATCACGGTAAAAGAAGCCGTAGTGATATTCCAGTTCACCGTCACTCGATATAATTACGCTTTTTTCATCAGTGTAAACGAGCTTCCCCTTTATAGTATCCCGGGTATTGCTGAGGGCCGTCCCCCACGTGATATTCTGGTATCCGGATGGAAGGTTTGCCTTTCTTGCCGTTTCTCCCCCGTTATCCTGTCCGCTCAGCGGCAGTGTAACAAGGATTGCCAGTGCCAGTAGTATAAATCTATTCATTGATAACCTCAAAAGACAAGTGGTATTCCAAAAACTGTCCCGGCAACCGGGTGTTTTCACTTCTTTTATCATACCTGACATTATATCCCCACATACACCTTATCGGCAAAATTTTTCCCATACAAAAATGTAAATTGCGATAAAATAGATCCCCCCTTCTAAAAATCTTGACTATTGTGAAAAACAAACCATTATGTCCCATAGGTAACGAAAACAGGGGGAAAAAATGGGAGATATAATCGAAGCTGGCAGTAATGATTTCGATTCAATAATCAAATCGAACAGCCTGACACTGGTGGATTTCTGGGCGCCCTGGTGCGGCCCCTGCAAAATGCAGAATCCGATATTGCAGAAGATAGCCGAATCTGATGATGTTTCCGTGTCTATCGTCAAGGTGAATACCGATGACAACCCGGACATAGCGCAGAAGTACGGAATCGCATCAATCCCAACGCTCATACTGTTCAAGGACGGCCAGGAAATCGACCGGTTCGTCGGAGTCCAGCCGGAAGCGGTTCTGAAAGAGAAGCTGCAGAAAAGCTGAGTAACCTATGCGCGCGGTTCTCCAGAGGGTCAGAAGCGCGTCAGTATCAGTATATGGAAAGGAGATCTCGTCAATCGGCGAAGGTCTCCTCGTATTTCTCGGGATCCACCGGGATGATACGGACGCCGATATCGAGTACATGGCGTGGAAGATCCTCGGGCTCCGGATCTTCCACGATGACGCCGGGACCATGAACCTTTCGGTTGAAGACGTGAACGGAGAAATCCTGGTGGTTTCACAGTTCACCCTTTACGGTGATACGCGCAAGGGAAAGCGCCCGTCGTACGGCACGGCCATGGTCCCGGAAAAGGCAAAGGACTTCTATAACCGGTTTCTCGGGAGGCTGAAAAATCTTCATGGCAAAATTGAAGCCGGTCAGTTCGGTGCAATGATGCAGGTGAACCTGGTCAACTCCGGGCCGGTGACAATTATCATTGACAGCGCCAGGGATTTTTAAGAACATCTCTGCATTATTCCAGATCTTTCTATGGAACCTGCTTTTTTTATAAATGGGGTTTATGAAATAATGAAGGGGATATGGCTAAAGAGATCTATGTCGATCAGGGGGAATGCACCGCATGCGGACTCCGCGTTGATGAACTCCCGGAGGTTTTTCAATTCAACCATGAAGGGCTGAGCGAGGTGCACAACCCCGGTGGTGCGGATGAAAAGGCAATCGAGGATGTAATCGATATCTGCCCTGCCATCTGTAACACTGAAAACCGGTATCAATGTAAACACGGCGCATCCTGGTATCTGTTACGGATAAAGGGACACACATATTCAATTACAGTAATAACAAAGGGTGCCTCTTGTCTAATTAATAGAGGTTCCCCAAATATTTAAACAACAAATTTTCCAGCCATGAAAAAGAAAGATGCATCCCTGCCGCCCGGGCAGCTGAACAGGTATTCCGCCCAGTACAGGTTCTATAACACTGAACTGATAAAACACGGCCCTCTCTCGGCCCTTGCCGTAGGATGGAACGAATTTGTCCAGGAGAGGATGTTCTCTTCCATCAGCAGGATACTGCCGGAACATGATCGGAAAGCCCCGTTCACCCTGCTCGATATCGGATGCGGCCTCGGGGACTATGTCCCCTTCCTGGAACAGGAAGGATACAACCGGGTTGATTATAACGGCATCGATATCATCCCTGCCATGATAGTGAACGCGAAGAGGAAATTTCCGGGGCGGCATTTTTTCGTCAGGGATTTCATGGACATCGGGTTCCGGCTGACCTTTGATTACCTCGTGTGTTCCGGTGGGCTCAATATCATAACTTATGATTCTGAAGAAAAACACATTCAATACATAAAGAGGTTCATAAAAAAAATGTACCTGCTGACCAGAAGAGGTTTCGCTTTTAACCTTCTTTCGAGCAAGGGGGGGGATTATCTTATCCCCGACAGGAGGTTTTTTCTGGCTGATCCGGAATACTTCCACTCATTCTGCCACACCCTCGACGAGCGGGCTGAGATTGACCATTCATGCTATGAATTCTGCTTTACCATTTCCATGATAAAGCAGAACACCTTTCACTGATACACCCCCGGAAGCTGTGGATGCAGAACCCCGAAAATCACCTATAAAACGAACGGTATCAACACCTTCCGATCTGCCGGATAGCCGGAAAAGTTTTCAAGGTACCACCGGTGTGTTGCGAAAGCCCGGGGCAGCAGGTTAGCGGCGCTGATTGCGAGAATAAAAACACCTCCGAGAGACCAGGTGAAAACCGCGAATCCGGTCCATGCCATGAGTTCCCCCAGGTACTGGGGGTTCGAAACGTACCTGAAGAGTCCACCATCGGGAATGCTGTACCTGGCGGCCTGCCCGGCACCCTTCTCACGGGAGCGGAGATTTCTTATGACGGAATCGGAATGTATAATAACAGCAAATCCCGTGTAATAAATGACAATACCGGCAATAAACCGCGGCTCAAGGAGCCACTGGTTAAGGTACTGATCTCCGTAGGTAGAGAAATATGAACCATTGAAATAACCGTGCATCGTCGTAACTATCCATCCGATGGCGACAACCAGTATGCTGAAGCTCTTTCGGGAGCCGGGATACACCCGCATGAGCGAGGGAAAAATAAATCCACGGTAGGTGTAATGGATCAGCCACACTCCCATAAAAATGAGGGGAACGGTTTCGTCCCACCGGGGCCCGCTGAAATAAAACCAGAGGAAGGTCAGGGTGGCCGGAAGTTCCATGAGAAACCAGCCGATTCTCGGGTCCAGTGTTATACCAAACCTGTTACTGCCGAACCGCCCGTAGGGAGACTGCATGATCGGTGCTGCCGCCAGGGTCCCCAGAACCAGGCAGAATCCACAGAAGAGTATTGTATCGTATACAGGGTCTCCAGTGTACCAGGACATAGTATCCTCTCTTTTTTTCAACTTTATCCGTATTAAAGGAAAGCCTGACAAGAAAAAAATATATCATAACAGTTGTTTGATTGACATATTGAATTTAGAAAGCGATAATGCAAATTATTTGCGCAATCAGGAAACAAAGTTCATGAGCAGGAACTTAACACAGCTTCGGGCAGACATCCGGGAAATGATCAGCGGTTCAGAGGTTCCCCTTAACGCGAAAACAATCCACCAGAACCTTGAAGCCCAGCCAAATCTATCGAGTATTTACCGCTCCCTCGATTTTCTCCAGAAAGAGGGCCATATTCAGACGCTGTCAATCGGCGGTACCAAGTATTATTTCATTGATGACAGTCACGGTCACGGTCATTTCATCTTCTGCAATGAATGCCACGAGATAACACAGTTTGATGACTGCGTTCTCACCGAACTCCAGAAAAAACTCGAAAAGAAGTACGACTATACGATAAAATCCCATATCGTCTATTTCAACGGATACTGCCCCGAATGCCGGAGGTATCTTAAAAAGAAATCAGAGGCCCCATGGTGATTATGAAACGATATGTTATCGCATTAGTTGTTATAGCCTACATTCTCTTTTCCTGTACACAGCCCCGGCAGATTCAGAAAGACAAGTTGACAATCGCGACCTCTCTGTTCCCGGTTCAGGATATCGTGAAAAACATTTCCGGCGAGTCAGCCACGGTTTTTTACGCCGTGCCGGTGGGGGCGAACCCGCACACGTTCCAGCCGAATCCGACACTGGTTCATAAAATCAATTCAGCCGATGTCTTCATCGGCATACATCCTGAATTCGACGGATGGATAGAACGGTTCCTGCCCGAATCGACATCGATCCTCTACCTGAGTGATAAAAAAGAAAAAAATCCCCATATCTGGCTGAGCGTTCGAAAGATAATAAAAAAAGCGGAAACCATAGCACTGTTTCTGTCAAAAATCGACACGGTCAACGAGGCTGCGTACAATAAAAACGCAAAAGCCTATATCAGTGAACTGGAAAAATGTGACAGGGATTTGCAAAAACTCTTCTCCGGGCTCTCCGGGACCAGTTTCATACAGTGGCACCCCGCATGGAATTATCTCGCTTCCGACTACGGCTTGACCATCGCGGCGGATATGCAGTCCGGCCACGGGGACTCCCTCTCGGTAAATAAATTCGCTTCCCTGGTCAACATTTCCAAGCAGAATAACGTCCGGCTCATAATAACCGGTGTGAATACGGAAAGCAGGGAGATTGAAGCCCTCAGGAAAGAGATTGACGGCCGTGTCGTACGCCTCGACACCACAGGTGATCCGGACAGCGATGAGAAATCAAACTATATACAACTCATGAAGCATAACGGGGAAATACTCTCCCGGGCGCTGAGAGAAGAAAAATAGCCATGGAATATCCAGCCATACAGGTGGAAGATCTCTGGGTACGGTACGAAACAGTTATACTCGAAGGTATCTCATTCGAACTGAAAAAAAAGGAAATAATGACAATCGTGGGACCTAACGGCAGCGGCAAGAGCACTCTCCTGAAAACAATCATGGGCTTCAAGAAACCCTGCCGGGGGAGCGTGAAAATATTCGGCAGAAAACCCTCCGAAGTCATGAACTCCGGTTTATTCGGATACCTACCCCAGACTACGTCCTATGACGCCGGTTTCCCGGTGACGGTTTGGGACATCGTTGCCATGGCCCGTTATTCGAAAAAGGGACTCATCGAATCCATAAACAGGGAGGACAGGAAGATCATCGACGAGTCGTTGTCAGTCGTTGAAATGAATTCCCTTAAAAATGCCCATTTCGGCACCCTCTCCGGCGGCCAGAAACAGCGGGTACTCATAGCCCGGGCCCTGGCGAACGAACCGGGAATTCTTGTCCTGGATGAACCGTCAACCGGTCTTGACGCCGTTGCCCAGGATTCTTTCTACCGGATCCTGTCTGAACTGCGTGACAGAAACGACCTCACGATAATAATGGTATCACACGACATAGGCACGGTTTCAGCAATCGTTGACAAGATAGCCTGCATACAGAAAAACCTGCATTTTCACGGGTCCCCTGACGAGTGCATTCCGAATGAAGATCTGGCCAGGATATTCGGCAAGGAGATCTATTTCCTTCACCATGACCTCCACTGTGAGACATGCAGGAAGATGAGAAACAACGGTAGCGGCGAATGATTGAAGCATTTTCCATGAATTTTTTCCGCAACGCCTTCCTGATCAGCATCATACTCAGCCTGATCTTCGGTATTCTCTCCTTCTTCATTGTCATGAGAAAGATGTCTTTCCTTGGAGCGGGAATCGCCCACACCGCCTTCGGCGGTGTGGCCATCGGTGTCTTTTTCGGGTTAAATCCCTTTGCCACCGCCCTCGGCTTCTGTATTATTACGGCAGTTCTGCTGAGCAGGCTGGTGCGAAGCGTGAACATTTCATACGATGCCGGCATCGGTATTTTCTTCTCTTTTTCAATGGCCCTCGGCGCCCTCCTGATATCCCTCAAGAAGGAATACACCTTTGACCTCATGGGTTATCTCTTCGGCAATATACTCGGGGTTCTTCGTGCTGATGTAATAATAACAACAGTTGTCATGGCCCTGTTCATACCGTTCATCCTGCTGTTTCTGAACAGGATAATCTTCATGTCCTTTGACGAGGACACCGCCGCGGTCAGCGGAGTCAACACACAAATCCTGGACACGGTGATGGTAATCTTTCTCGCCGGCATAATTGTCGTCAGCATCAAGATAATCGGAATAATCCTGGTCACGGCACTGGTTGTTCTCCCGGCGAGTTTCGGCCTGCTCATTTCCCGCAGGTATAAACATGTTATATTGATCAGTATACTATACACCCTGGGAACAATGACCGGGGGACTCATGCTTTCTTATTACCTCGACACGCCCGCGGGGGCGACAATGGTAACAGCCGGTACCGTCGTTTATTTCTTAACGATGGCGATCAAATGGACAATGAGCAGGGGAATCAGGTAGAGTGGTTCTAGAGAATGGTCTGGGTCTCCCACATGAGAAAGGTCAGTATGTTGGAATCGTTTCTTTTCAGCTTGACCCGGTCGCTTTCGAGCATCTTTTTCAACTGCATCAGAAAATCTTCACCGACCATGGACAGCTTGAATGTTATCCTGCTGAAAAGATCCTGCGGCAGGAAATCACAAAGATGAATAAACGACACTATCAAGTCCTCAGTCACAAGGATTTCACGTAATCGTTCCGGATCAAAATAAACAAGGATATTTGAAACGCAAACCTGGAGGGTGTATACGTTTGTGTTGTCCAGGGCGATGCGGGACAGGGTATTCAGAACCTCAATCATCCATGATATCTCCTGGTGGCCGGTTATGCTGTCAATCTTCATCTCGAGAATGAAAAGTGCGGCAATCAGGGTATTCACGTCCGTGGGTACATCGTTTTCATACAGCGAATCCAGGTTAAACTGTTCTATGTATTCCACGAGGTGATTAAAATCATCATCTTCGGTCTTCAAATGACGCCAGTTATTGAACCTGTTCACGTTTTTTTTCAAACCGATGAGGGAGAGTATGATAACCTCGATACAGTTCTTCTCTTTTACGACTGAATAATAGAAATGGAGCAGTTCATCAGAATCGAACTGAATAAGCTTCTTCAGAATTGATTTCTGAAGGGCGGGTTGTTCATAGTATTCATCCATGAGAATGGGGAGATATTCAGAGATTTCGTGGTGGGAGATAACGACCAGATCCTCTTCTCTTAAAAGCCGCCCCTTCAAATTTTTCTTATAGATATTCAAATCTATAAAAGATTCCAGGTATATATTCAGCCGCTCATACAAATCATTGCTGATATATTCACGGATTTTCGCGTCGACATGGTTGTTCTCTTCAATCTCGAATATAATCTGATCGAGAAGCTCCACGAACCTGACTGAAAGCTCGTCAGTTGTCTTGAGAATATTGGCGCCAAAATAGTCGCCGAATAACTCTGAGGCGGTTTCGGATATCTCTTTCAGTGCCTCATACCTGGAAGGTGCCCTGGTCATTGACTCGTGGCATTGATGGGCAAAGGATTGCAGTTCTTCACTGGAGAATGTATGAATTTTGCTCATAGAAACGTAATTTCTTTGATTTCTCTGACAGCGGATTTAATTATGGGTACATATAAAAATCGGTTTTACACCTGATTAATAATGGACTAACACGCTTTAAACCATTATAGGTTTTCCACGGGAAAACCTCTTTTTTAATCAATAGAGGTTCCAGTATTTAACTTTTAAATAGAGCTTTTTCCCCCTTACCAGTTGTTCTTATGTGTGGCTAATGTCGAGAATTTTTTTCACTCCCGGGTCATTATTTTTGTTACTTTGCTTCATTATAAAGTACAATATGGAGTCAATTAAATTTGACCAGAACAAATGTTGAATCATCCCGCATAAGTTCCGTTTCAGAGTCGAGTATTTCCCCCTTAATGCTTTCTGTTATAGCGTCCGCTTCAATGAGACGGTTTTTCCGTATGAATTCCTTTATCTCGTTGATGTGCATCATCCCCTCATACACCTCCTCAACCAGGCCGTCTGTGAAGAGGATGAGAAAGTCACCAGGCTCATAGCTGAAGGTCCCGCTTTCGAATTCCGATTTTTCCTCTATCCCGAGGGGCCTGCCCCTTGCTTTAAGGGGATGGAAGGTGTCCGTATTGCTCTCGAAATAGAGCTGTGCGTTGTGCCCGGCGGAGCAGTACGATACCGTTTTCTTTTTCAGATCGGCAAGAAAATAAAAAAAGGTGCAGAACATGCCGGAAAGGGATTCCCGGTAGATCCAGGTATTTATCCTTGAAATAATATCTTCAGGCTCCTTGTGCATGACCGCTTCAAAACGCAGGGCGTTCCTGACGCTGTTCATGAAAATTGCAGCCGGTATACCCTTGCCGGACACATCCCCGACTGAACCGGAAAAAAACCGGTCATCAAAAACGGTGATGTCATAGAAATCACCGCCGACATAACTTGATGGAATGGTGAAAGCTCCGATGGAAACCCCGGTCAGCCAGTCGGGAATAACCGACATGGATCTCCGCTGTATATCCGCGGCTATCGCGAGCTCGTTATTGATCCTCTCCCTTTCGTATTTTTCCTTCTGGAGAAGAACATTCTCGTAGGTCTCGGCAACCTGGCTGGCAACGGTGGACAGGACCCGGAGGTCAAAGGAGTCAAAAATCTCCCCCCTGGGCTTGTCGGTTACGTTCATGACACCGATGATCCTGTCCCTCAATTTCATGGGAACGCAGATGAATGATTTAGAGTTATAGCGATTTGATTTTTTCTTCGCGGTTATGAACTGGGCGTCGTTTTCAGCGTCATATACCAGCAGTGGATCGCCGGTTTTCAGGACGTGAGCCATAAGGCTGCTATCCAGGTCAACGGAATAATTGTCATCTTTCGTGGAAACAAAATATTCAACGTCTGTTCCTTCCTCGTTGATGATAACGAATGAACACTTTTCTGCCTTGATCACTTCGTTAACAGCTTTCAATATCTTGTATAAAAAGTCCCTGATATCAAAGGTAAAATAGATCGACTGTGATATCTCGTAAATGCAGGTCAGTTCGTTCACCCTGTTACGGAGACTGATAACAAGTTCCTGGTTGTTGATGGCCACGGCCGCGGCGTCAGCTATGTATTTCAGCATGGTCATGTCCCGGTCAATGAAACTCTCAGGCCGGAGTGAATTCACGACCTCGAGAACCCCTATCAGCTTGTTCTTCATTTTCACCGGGACAGCGATGATGCTCTTTGTAACAAATCCGCTCCTCATGTCAATTTCCGTAAAAAAACGCTTGTCGCCTGATACGTCCCTCACGATGACCTCTTCAACATGCTCGGCTACATACCCGGCGATACCCTCGCCGACTTTCAGCCTTCTGCCGCGGATTATCTCCCCCTTCTCGCTGACCACGACATCAAAAATGAGTTCGTCATTCTCCTCGTCGAGGAGAAGAAGTGACGCCCCTTCGGCCTTAAGCAGGTCCTTGGCGGAATCGATTATCGTGTTGAGAAGGTTCTGAAAGTTAATCGTGGAATTGATCTGATTCATTATGTGTATGATTTTTTCATATTCACTCATCTTCTAAACTTCCTTCTTCAAATCTTCCATATTTACTATTACTGGTATTTTCTATGCTGCAAGGCAAATAATTCAATAATAATTTTACCTCTGTATACTATGAGGGAGCGAAGCAGGCCCGTACCTGTAATGGACCATATAGAATACGAAAATTTTTTTCAGTAATTATTCCTAAACTATTTTTGTTTATTTAAAGCACTATTTTAGCATAATCCCCCGCCGCCGAAGG
>CAZEPS010000034.1:0-24451 GCA_964514165.1 uncultured Leptospirales bacterium | reverse complement strand
TCAAAACAATGTTGACAAAAGAAGAGACGAGGAGGCTTCGGGTTTCGTCACCGGCATCGTGGTTCCCGTGGACGGTGGGTTCTCGGCCTACTCGGGGGTGTAGGGGCGGGATTTTCGGTCCTATCGATTTTTGAGCTGATGATATTTAGAATGTCCCGGACCAGCATCAGGCTTATGCTCGACGAGGGTTACCGGGACTGCACCAGGTACAGGGACAAGGGCTGGTTCGATTCGGACTTCTTTTACCCGGTCAGGCCGAATCCGCTGAAGAAGCCCGGGGGCAGAAATTTCGATGTGATTGCGGCTAACGCGGCAGGGAAATATTCAGACAGGAGAACCCGTATGAAACAGTTCATCACCGACGACTTTTTACTGCAGGGCGAAAGCGCCAGGCGGCTCTTTCACGACTTCGCGAAAGACCTCCCCATAATCGATTACCACAACCACCTGAACCCGGAATGGATCGCGAAACCGCATAACTTCGAAAACATCACCGAGGTGTGGCTCGGGGGGGACCATTACAAGTGGCGCGCCATGCGCACCCATGGTATCGACGAGAAATACATCACCGGATCCGCCACTCCCCGTGAGAAGTTTCGTGCCTGGGCGGCCGCCGTGCCGGCAACCCTGCGTAATCCCCTGTACCACTGGACCCACCTGGAGCTGGCGCGGTACTTCGGGATTTACGAACTTTTGAACGAAAAGACCGCCGACGCTGTTTTCGATGCCTGCAACGAAAGGCTCAAATCCGGGGATCTCGGCACCCACGCCATTTTAAAAAACATGAAGGTGGAGCTCCTCTGCACCACCGACGACCCGGTGGACACCCTTGAGCACCATCGGGAATACCAGGCCCCGGAAAGCGGCGGCTTCAAACTCTATCCCGCGTGGCGGCCGGACAGGGCCCTGAAGATTCACGACATGGAAGCCTTCAACGAGTGGGTCGATTCCCTGGGGCGCGCTTCAGGGATGGAGATATCATCCTGCCGGGACCTGATGGACGCATTGAAAAAGCGCCACGACTACTTCCACGAATGCGGGTGCCGCCTCTCCGATTACGGGCTTGAGACCGTTTACGCGGAAAATTTCACCGGGAGCGGGGCCTCGCGGGTGTTCGAGAAGGCCCGAAAGGGGAAAGAGGTTTCCCTCGAGGAGATGGGCCTCTACCGGTCTGCTGTGCTTCACGACTGTTTCGCCATGGACCATTCCAGGGGATGGACCTGCCAGCTCCACATCGGTGTGCTCCGCAACAACAACACCCGGTACTTCGGCAGGCTCGGCCCTGATTCCGGTTTTGATTCCATCGGGGACTTCCGCCACGCCGTGCCCCTGGCGAGGTTCCTCGACTCCCTCGACCGGGAGGAGCGGCTCTCGAAGACCGTCATCTACCCGATAAACCCCGGGGACTATGAGATGGTTGCCACCATGATCGGGAATTTCCAGGAGGGGCCGGTGCGCGGCAGGATGCAGTTCGGGAGCGGCTGGTGGTTCATGGACCAGAAGCACGGCATCGAGCGGCAGTTCAACGACCTTTCGAACATGGGGCTCCTGTCGACATTCATCGGCATGACCACCGATTCCCGGAGCTTTCTCTCGTTTCCGCGGCACGAGTACTTCAGGCGTATTCTCTGCAACCTGGTCGGGAACGACATGGAGCAGGGGCTCATTCCGGATGATTTCGATCTTGCCGGTAAGCTGGTTGAAGATATCTGCTATCGGAACGCGAAGGAGTATTTCTCGTTCGGGTAATAAAACGCAGAGCCGGTACGATCGGGGGGAAATCAGGTTCAGATAACGGCTGTTATTTTAAAATTGCCTACTCATCTTCAGTATTCATGCCGGGATAAAGCTTCCCGGCGCAGTGGGGGCAGAGGCTGTGGCTGAACTGGGCCTCTGAGCGGTCGGTGACGAACCGCTCCACCTGAATCCATCCCCCGTCTTCGGTGCGAATCTTCTTGCAGCTGGCGCAGATCGGAATGAACCCTTGGATGACCTTTGCCAGGGAGTCCTCGAGCTCTTTCTGTATTGCCTCGCGCTCCTCTTCCGCTTTTTTGCGTTCTTCGATCTCGACCAGAAGCTCGCGGATAGTATTGTCGAGAATGTCTGCCATCCCCTCGACCGCTGTCAGGGTATCGGAAAACCGGATGGCGAGAATGAACGCCTGCAGTAGTATGAAAACGAGTGTGGCCGTCGGCAGAAACGTGGTCGTGAAAATGATATTGTTCACGTAGAGAATGTCGTTCAGCATCGCGGCAAAAAGCACCAGGAGGCCCGTGAAAAAAATCCACGCGCTCTTTCTTTTTTTCACCAGAGTTATTATTGAAACGCAAATAATATAGAGGGATATTGCTATAGTCAGGGCCTGGAACGCGGTGATGGTTTCGGTGAAAATCCTCGGCGGTGTCGCGATGACCAGCAGGCAAAAGGCGACGCCGATCCCCTGGATGACCCGGAGGACCCGCCTGGAGAAATCCTGCCTGAAAACAGAGTGGAAAAACATGGCAAACACCGGCAGGCCGAGGAAGAAGGTGAGGTATTCGATCCTGACCTCCAGGTCCCAGGGGATACCCCTCATGAGGTGAAGGAGGTATTTCTCCCCCATGACGCTGGCGCGGACAGCCATGATGAGGCAGAAGATCCCGAAAAGCAGAAAGGATATTTCCTTTTTACGAACGGCGAAGAGCCCCGAGTGGTAGATGCCGATGATAAAAAGCACCCCGATAAGGAAAAGCTCATAGGCGACCCTCCCCTCCCGGTATCGGAACACCTGGTCGAACCTGCCGAATTTCAGGGAATACCAGAGCCCGCCGCTCCGGTCGTGGTGGTTGGACACGTGGAAGACCAGCTCGAGGGAACTGCCCTTCACCGGGAACGTGTACACCGCCGGGCCGACATCCGACACCTCGCCCTTTCTTTCGTTGCTGACTTTTCCCTGGGAGCCGATGAGCTTCCCGTCCGCGTAGAGCCGGTTCGCGGTGCCGATTGCCTGGATTTTGATTCCCATGAGCCCCGGTGATTCCCCGAGGAGAACCGTAAGCCGGTACGTGGCGTGGCCCTTGCCGCCGAGGCGGGTTCCGTTCACGGTGAGGCCCTTCCAGATGTCGGGGACCCCGATATAATGCGGTTCCGGGGCATTTTCGGCAGCAAAGTCTTCGGGAGGGATAAACCTGCCGGGGTAGAATTCCCACTGGCCGTCCAGGCTGACGATCCCTTTTTCCGAAAAGGAACGGCCGGTAAGGTCGAGGACCCCCTGTTCAGCCTTCGGGGGCCTGTCAGATGGTTTTTTGCATCCGGCAGTAAATACCAGGATGGCCATGATGGCAAAAACCAGGACGCGAAAACGCATACTGACATGTTTTCCCCCTTCGGGTATTATTTCGGGAGCATTTATGGCCATGTTTCTACTTGCTTAATTCCGAGGGATGTTGTACCATTATACCGGAATACAGATCTGCTGACAATACATTTTTATGGTGTCATATTACAGGAAATATGTAAATGAACGACGAACTCTACCGTGAAGCTGATGACCATTTTGACGTGGCCATGGAATGGATGGAGCAGGGGAGCTACGAAAAGGCGGAGGAGAGCCTGAAGAACGCCATCCGGTGCAACCCGAATTTCATCTACGCCTACGTCACCCTGGCAGAGGTATACGGCAGGCTGAAGAAATACCACGACGCGGTGCGTATTCTCAAGGAGGGAAGGAGTCGGGACCCGAACTTCGACCGGCTGAACTACCTCATGGCGAAGTACGCCTGTCGGGCAGGAGACTACCGGAACGCCCTCACTTTCATCGACCGGGCCATTGAGCTGAACCCGTCCGAGTTCAACGAGGCGGCCAGGATTATTATTCTGCGGGCGTTTTCAGAGAGAGACCGGTAGCTGAGAGATTAATACTGAATAAACCACGGAGGCGCTGAGGCGCTGAGGCGCAGAGGAAGGTTTGGGCAGGATTGATTGTTTGAAAAAATAAAACCGCCGGACCCATGGCCCGGCGGTGTGTGTTTTCGGTGTTATGGGCAACCGGTGAAGTCGGTTGCTACTGACAGTGTGTCGATATCACTTTCCTGGAGATTCGCTTCTGACAATGTGTCGGTAAACAGAGTATCCACGTCTGCGGCTGTGGGGTAGCCAGCAGGTATATCTCCTGATGCTACATTGTCATCCACGAACCCGTCAGGATCGCTGGCGTTAAACAATCCGTATTTCAGGGTATTTGCAAACCCGCAGATTTGATCATCTACTGGGATGTTCCCATCTTTCAGTGCGAATTTTGCCGTTGAATAATAGGGAGAACTGTTATTAACAATAAAAGTGAGAATATACCAGTCATTGTTTGTATCGCTGCCGCAGAAATCTGTTGTAGCAGAAGCAATAAATTTCGCGACACCAGAAAAGTTTATTGTTTCACCTGAGTCAGTCTCTTCAACCTTAACTCTGGCGTTATCCACTACACCGCCAAGGTCAAATCTGAACAGGGGTCCCTGGCTCCATGAGATATATTCGACCCGCGAACCAACATCACCATTCATGGTGAATTCGACGGTAGATGGCGTTGTTGATTCATAGGGATTATTCGGATTAAGGGTTCCTCCTGCAAGTTCATAGGGTATGTAGGTCATGAGAACCCCGGCTCCAGTTCCCGGATTGTCGGGATCGTCAAAGTAGATCTCAAATACCGGGGATCCGTCTAAGCAGAGGACCAGGTAGTGTTTGTAGGTGTTTGACGAATCGGTAACGGAATTAGTCGCGGACACATTCTGTTTTGCACCGATTAGTATTGATACAGATTGACCGTTGTAACTTGTGGTCTGACTGTATGTTGCCGGATCATCGCCAATCCTATTGAGAAAAAAACTGAAGGTTCTCATGAGGGTTTCAACACTCTCATTGATGGTTTTCGCGCTTGTCGCAAGATACCGTACCGCGTCCCAGTTTTCTGAAGCACCGTAAACCAATTTAACACCACCCAGCTTAAAAACCGGGGTGACATCAACGGGGCTCTGACCCCTGTGCTCAACATTCACCAGGGGTATGCCCAGGACCAGTACCAGGGCCACGGCTATCTTGACGATTGTTTTCCTGTTCATTCGTTTCATCTTTAGCCTCCCTATTCCGCCACGCCATCGGGGATGGTGATAGAATACTTACCTGACTGGGACAGTGAGTTCAGGAGCAGCAGGTTTTTGACGGTGCTGTCACTGCCGCCGTTGTCCTTGCAGGCGGTGAAAAACAGGGCGGTGCCCGCTATCATGGCGACGGCGAGCAGTGAAAATATGAGTTTCTTCATGGATATCCTCCTCATTGTATTACCTTTTTCCCGGTTGTTACCGATAACAATCGGCAGGTTTGAAATATACTGCCTCAACTCAACCCGGTTTACGGGTTGTCGAGGTCTGTTTATTTATGGTACCTGTTTCAAAATATGAAGGGTCATGGTATTGAGAAAATTGTTTTGAAAATTATAAATTTTCTGTTAAGGCAAACTGGAATTCAGCGGTAAAGGCAGTGGATCGGTTCATAATTGTACAGAGGGGCATTTGCTCTATTATTAATATTCCGAGGTATAAATATTCTTTTATTAGCGCGACTGATGAAAAAATAACATATATAATGCCTCCATAAAATTTTTTTCTCGAATATATTTTCAGGGGATTGTACACTATCCATGAAAATTGCGCATGGTAAATCTATTCATTTCCAGAGGTTATGCGATGAAACTGTTAACTGAAATGACCGATATACCCTTCTCCCGGCGGGACTTTCTCACCAGGGCGTCCGCCGCGGCCCTGTTCGCCCTGATTCCGGCCGCGGGCTGCAAAAAGAAATCTCCCACCGCCTTCTCGAAGGATGGCGCGTACACCGGAGTAACGACCGGTAAGCAGGGTTCCGCTGTCACGGTTCCCCGGTCAGCGGGGAGGCTTTTATTAAAGAACGGCATTGTCGTGGACGGATCCGGCAAGCCGGCCTTCAAAGGAAATGTCGTTCTGAATGGTCCCGCCATCGAACTGGTCACTGATAAGGAAGTCGCGTTCAACGGCACGACCGTCGACTGCGAAGGGAAGGTAATCGCGCCGGGGGTTATCGACATGCACTCCCATATGGACATAGCCATGGCGGCACCGGACTACGCCAATATCATAACGCCGTTCACCGAGCAGGGGGTGACCACCTTTATCGGCGGCAACTGCGGATACGGATCCTCCGCCTTCAGGAAAGACACGAAATTCGGTGACCTCCTCTACAAGAAATTTTACGGTCTCACAAACCAGAATATATCTATTTCCTGGCGCACCATTGACCAGTACAATAATCACTTAAAAAAGATCGGGATTACACACAACCTGGCGAACTGCCTCGGTTACGGTACCATCAGAACGTCAATGCGGGGATACGACCCGTCCACCCTCACAGCCGACGAGAGGAAGGAGATTCTCTTACTCATCGAGGAGGGGCTGGAACAGGGGGCCTGCGGGGTTTCCTTCGGGCTGCAGTACGAACCCGGCCTCTTCGTTACCTATGACGAGATCGTTGACGTGGCGAAACTCTTAAAGAAGAAGGACAAGATCATGACGGTCCATTCGCGTGCCTACTCGTCACTGTCCCCGACCTATCCCCTGAATCCGCTCAAGCCGGCACACAACATCATGGCCATGAAGGAGATGCTGGACGTTGCCCGGGAGACCGGAGTTCGGCTCCAGCTCTCCCACCTGATTTTCGTGGGCAAGGACACCTGGAAGAACTGCGGCCTTGCCCTGAACATGATCGAGAAGGCGCGCAAACAGGGGGTCGACGTCATGTTCGACACCTATGCCTACCACTGCGGCGCCTCGGTCATCAACGTGTTCCTGCCGTCATGGTTCCTGGGCAAAGCGCCCGGGGTGTTCGAGGAAAAGGGCGCGCTCAGGCGGCTCTACGCCGAGTTCAAGATCATCCAGATGCTCCTCGGTTTCGGGGTCGAGGACATCCAGATCACCAACGCGAACCATGCGGAACTCAACGATTACAACGGCATGTTCGCCTCGGATATCGCGAAGAAGCGGGGGATGGGCTGGTTCGAAAATTTCATCGATATCGCGAAAAAGACCGAGGGCCGTGCCAGGGTGCTGAACCACAAGTACAGCAACCCGAAGCTCGTGAAGGACATGATAAGGGATCCGAACTCCCTGTTCATGACTGACGCCTGGATTGCCCCCGAGGGGGTCCAGAACCCGGCCGCGTACGGGAACTTCCCGAAGTTCATCGAAAGGGGCAGGGACGAGGGGCTGCTGACCCTCGAGGAAACGATTCGGAAGATGAGCGGCGCCTCGGCTGAGCGTTTTCAGATCGGGAACCGCGGTTTCATAAGAAAAGGATATGCGGCGGACGTGCTGGTCTTTGACTACAAAAAGATCAGGGACAACAACACCGATATCAAGACCGGGGAGCGGCCGGACGGCATCGAGTACGTATTCATCAACGGAAAGCGGGTGCTCTCAAAAGGCTTGGGAGAGGTTGCCCGCGCGGGGATGGTTATTTAACAAAACGAGAGATGAATGGACGCCGGCGCTGCCGGCGTTCGATTTTTCGGACGTTTTCACGGATGACGATGTCCGCTGATCCTTCCTTGAGATATGACACCGGTTAGTTGACATAGATCCGGGGTACCCGGTAGCCGATGTTGCAGAGAAATTCGTAGGTTATGGTGCCGGTTTTTTCGCACAGGTTCTCGAGGGGTATAGTTTCGCCGTCCATCTCGCCGAAAAGGAGGACGTCGTCACCGTTATACGCAACTCCATCCGGGCCGATATCGACCATCGTCTGGTCCATGCAGATTGAACCGGCCACCGGGTAGCGCCTGTTCCGTATGACAACCTCGCCTTTGTTCGAGAGGAGCCGGTTGTATCCGTCCCCGTACCCGATGGGGAGGGTCACGATTCGGGTCTGCACTTTCGTGCGGCAGGTGTGGTTGTAGCTGATCCCGGTGCCGGGGGGGCAGACCTTGAAGTAGGAGACCCGGGTCTTCAGGTTCATGGCAGGCTCGAGTTTCATGCCGTTGAATGCAATGTCAGGTTTATGGCCGTTCGGGTTGTAGCCGTAGAGGCTGATGCCGGGGCGCACCATAGTGAAGTGGGAGGCCGGGTGGTTGATGATTCCCGCCGAATTGGCGAGGTGGATATGCTCGGGCCGGATGTTTTTCCTGGCCATGACGTTAACCGCTTCCTCAAAGCGGGATATCTGCCGTTCGGTGAAGTCAGAATCCGACTCGGCCATGGCGAGGTGGGAAAAGATCCCCTTCACATTGAGGAGTTCCATTGACAGGGTCTCTTCGATGAACATTTCCGCGTTGTACCAGTGGACGCCGATGCGTTCCATGCCGGTGTCAATTTTCAAGTGTACCCTGGCGGTTTGATTGAGTTCCCTTGCGGCTCGGGAAATCGCCCGGGACTTGTCTATTGAGGATGTGGTTATCTCGATGTCATTCAGTATGAAATCGCTGACCTGCTCGGTGTTGATTGCCCCCAGCACCAGTATCGGGGCGGTGATCCCGTTCTGACGGAGGTAGAGCGCCTCTTCAAGATAGGCGACGCCGAGGTAATCGGCACCTGCTTTCAGTAGTTCTTCCGAAACACGCATTATTCCGTGGCCGTAGGCGTTGGCCTTTACCATGGCCATGATTTTCGTGTTTCTGTCGATAAGTGATCGGACCAGTGTGTAGTTGTTGAGGAGGGAGGTGATGGAGATCTCTGCCCTTGTTGGTCTCTTTATATATGATGCGTGGTTGAAGATCATATTAATAGCGATAGTTATCGGATTTAATCTCGTAATTTTCGATTTTTTTGTCAATTGCTATTATTTTTTACCGTACTTTGACCAAATTCCATCATTATATGAACAAAATTATTGATTTATATTAAAAAGGATTATGCAAAAAATAGAATTATGTTTATTTTTGATTTTTTTATTTTTCATTAAAACATACTAATGTATGCTCACAAAAATAGAGAGTTGATGAAATATATTAAAAGAAATGTGAATTGAATAAGATGTTAGTTGTAAAAATGAAAAAAAACGTTATAAAAAATGTTCCAGTATTTTGTTGTCAGGATAGTCCCAAAAAACTGTATATGAGAAGATATCTTCATACTTTTTTACTATACAGATATAATTTTTCCCATAGTTATCGGTTTCATCGCAATCTGAAATATCATCAAGGTATAAAATAATCGCCATAGCAAAAAGATACGACACCGACATCTTATGAAGTTTCTTCATATCCATTGCCCTTTCATAGATGCGATTATCCATGGCTACATGAAACGTCTCCCACTCTTCCTTGTTTCTCCTTTGCTGGTATCGCACCCTTTTGAAGGAATTCTTTGTTTTAAAGCGCCTGAAAAGTTCTTTCATCAACATTTCAAATATGAGACTGTTTGTCACCTGTAAGGCATCTTTTTTTTTATTCAATTGACAGAGCAGCTTATAATCGATATTCAGTGTTGTTTCAGTTCGCATAAAAATCCTCCTTGCTTTTATAAAGCTATACGAATGGAATTGGATATTTATAAAAATTTTTTACTGAATTGATAAATGAATAAAGAAATACTGATCAAGTTGATTAACCGCCATTTTAACGAAGAAAACTGGAAATTTGAAAGGATCCGGGGGGGGCGATTTTCTGATACCTATTTTGTCTCATCACATGATGCTGAATATGTACTTCGAATTGCCCCTCCTGATACCGTTCTTCAGCTTTTCTATGAATACCGGATGATGCGGCAGGAACCTCGCATCCATAAAATTCTGCTTGAACATACTGACGTGCCGTTACCCGAAATTATCGCTTATGATTTTTCCCGGGAGCTAATCGACTGTGATTACCTGGTCATGGAGCGATTGTCGGGCACTCCCCTGAACGAGGCCCGGCTTGATGGTGAGGCCATGAATAGGGCCCTGTTCGAATGGGGCAGCCACGTCAGGTCGATACACTCAATCAAAGATGAACATAATCGCTTCGGATACCTGGGAGAGCATCACTGCATGGAAGCGCAGAAAACGTGGTCAGAGGCGTTCTCAGTCATGTTCAGGATGGAGCTTGAAGATATACAGAGGGAAAAAGTTTACGATAAAAAAACTGTCGATTTCGCATATGGACTTTTGCAAGATACTATCTCGGTATTCAAAAACCGCACCGAGTCCCGGCTCTGCCACGGCGATCTCTGGGTGACCAATTTACTGGTAAAAAATGACGGATCCGTTACCGGCCTTATCGATTTTGACCGCGCCTGCTGGGGCGACGTTGAGTGGGACCTGGCCATAGCGGAATACTGCGGTATCACCCGCCCATCATTCTGGGAGGGGTATGGTGAAAAAATCGAAACCCATTCCCGGGAAGCGGCCGTTCGCCGAATGTTTTACCTCCTCTATGAACACCAGAAATATATTATCATATCACTCTCGAGCAGAAGAAACGATCCAGTTGGGGCCCGTCGGTACGCTTTAGAATCGCTGAATGTTATGCGGCAGTTTGAATCCACTGGTGAGCCGCTATTTTAGCGAAGCCCCCATCTTCATGCTCTGAAGATGAAGTTTTATTTTATTAATTATTTTATAATACATTTTCAACATGCACCATGCGGTATTTTTATTGAAAATAAATCAAAACATGTTTATTATGACGGTTGACTTTCCTGCATTTCACGCATCACAGGAGTTAGATTATGCAAAAAAAGGATTTTAAGAGTCGCTTCCTGTATCCTGTTTTTCTTGTTTTTCTCATAGCGGCAGTTTCAGCCATCGGCTATTTCGGTTCCCGGCATATTTCAAACGATTTTATCCACCAGGTCATGGCCGCAGTTTTCGGCACCACCTATTTCATATCCGTGGCATTCGGTACCCTTTATGTTTTTACAGCAGCGTACGTGGGCGGTGCGTCCCTGAGTGAGCGGATCCTGGCCTCTTTTGTCACTCCCTTTGCCTGGATGACGAAGGAGGTCATCAGGATTACCGAGTCCCATCCTCTCATCGAGAGCCTTTACTGGTATCTCAATCCCCTGTCCATCTGGCTCATCAGCCTGATGATATTTGAAATGGGGATCGCCACCCTCATCGGCCGTTCTATCCTGAAGAAGAGGGGCATGGAGGTAAAGGGATCCGTACTTGCTCCGATACTTACTATTTTTTTAAGCTTAACCTTTATCATATCGGCCTATGCATGGGGCAAGGGTGAAAACCTGTATGTTATTTTTCTCGAGGGATACCGGGCCATATTCGGGTCCGGTCTTTAATAAATCAGGGAGGATCGGATAATGACACTGAAGATAAAACATGATGATTATTTTCATAAAAGCATAACCAGGCGCAACGCCCTGAAAACAGCCGGTGCGGCGGCACTGGCCGGGCTTACCCATACTGTCTGGCCGAAGTCCGCGGAAGCGAATAACAGAAGGCCTAATATCATATACATTCTCGGCGATAACCATAACGCCGATACCATGGGGTGCGCGGGGCACCCTTTTATTAAAACACCGGGCATGGACCGCCTCGCAAAAGAAGGGGTCCGCTTCGAGAACACCTTCAATACCACGTCACTCTGCAGCCCCTCCCGGGCCAGCATCCTTACCGGGGCCTACGCCCACCGGCACGGGGTAAAGAACAACCACACCCCCTGGACCGGACAGGTGACCACCTTTCTCGAGTACCTGAGCAGGGGAGGGTACTCCACCGCCTTTATCGGCAAGTGGCACATGCCCGGCGAGGGCCTGCCACAGATGCCCTTTCTCGATCTTTTCGTGTCATACACATACCGGGAGGGTCAGGGGGCCTACTTCAACTGTCCCATGATTGTCAACGGAAAGGAGGTCCCGTCACGGAAGCCCTACATCACCACCGAGATTACCGATTACGCGATAGAATTCATGGAAGAGCATCAGAAGAAACCGGCCCGGGAACGTAAACCCTTCTGCATCTACCTGGCCCACCGGCCGGGGCATCCTCCCTTCCAGGCCCCGAAGAAAATCAGGGGAATGTATGACGGCGCTGACGTGAAGTCAGTCCTGCCGCCGCACGTGGATCCCCACTGGTACGGCAAGACAAAGGGGAACGTGTTCCAGGGTATCATGATGGGATCATATTACAACAAGTACCGCCGGTACTGCGAGACCCTCACCGCCATGGACCGTGACATTGTCCGCCTTCTCGACAGGTTGGACAAAATGGGACTCGCAGACGACACCATGGTCGTGTACATGGGGGACAACGGCATGCAGTGGGGGACCCATGACTGCCACGGCATCCGGGAGCCTTATGAGGAGTCGGCCAGACTTCCACTGATTATCCGGGCACCATGGCTCATGGACGGTGCCGGGACCGTCAGAAAACAGATGGCCCTGAATATCGATATCGCCCCTACCATGCTCAAGCTGGCCGGGCTTCCGGTACCGAATGACATGGACGGCCAGAGCCTGCTCCCTGTTTTGCGAAACAGGAACACGAAAGGGCGGGAGGCTTTTCTCATGGAGTTCTGGCGTTACTACCCTGAGAACACCCCGTCGTACATCGGGGTTCGCACCGACCGGTACAAGTACATCGAGTTCGAGCGGGGACGGGATCCCTGGCTCTTTGATCTTGCGGAAGATCCCCGGGAAATGACCAATTTATACGGCACTCCCCGGGGGAATAAACTCACTCCGAGGATGAAGGCCCTGGTGAAAAAGCTCAATAAAAACAAAAACGTTTTTCATTGAGTTTTTCATGAGAGGCGCGATGCACCTCTCATTCAGAAACCATGAAAATGCATACTCATGCATTTTCATGGTAGTGTCACCGCCAGTTACCGATCTCATCAAGGGGATAGAGGGGGCGCTTTATCTTCGAGTAGTTCAATTCGAAGACGTCCACGTTCGTCGTGCCCGGTGTCTTCACATTTATTGTCTTTCTATTGTAAAGAAGAAACTTGTACCTGAACGGAAACAGGTTTTTCACAACCACGATGTCCGCCTTCCAGAGGTTCAAGCCGAGTTTCTTAAAGTCGTCAGGTGATGGGTAAGAATAGGGAAGTTCCGTCAGGATGAGGTGAATCCCCCTGTCTTTTAGAATCACTGTTTTGCCCATGTTTCCCTTGTCCTTGTATATTACGGTACCGGAAAATTCAACCGGCCGGTTGTAGGTTTTTTCCAGCCTGCCGCCTACCGTAAGCGACACCGTATCCCCGATATCCTTCTCATAGGCAGTTACTGCCGCTTTACGGTCCCGTATCGGAATATATGAAGTGAGTTCCGGGCCCTTTTCAAGGAGGGCTTTTAACACCCAGGTGTTTTCTCCCGGGGCGCCTGCTCCAACCGCGTCAGAGGCGTCGCAGATGACAGCCGGGCCGAGCCTGCCGGCCAGCCATGATTTTTTCGCTGCTTCGATCGCTTCTTCGACAGTGCTCGCCTCCGGGTGCTTGACGTCTCTCACCGACCAGTTGAGATCAGCGTGGCGATCGGCCAGTTCTGCGGCAAGCTCCCGATTGTTATCGGTAACCGCCACGGTTGACCATGCCAGTTCCGGGTCGTCGAGCCAGATATGGACCATGAAGTTTGATACAGCCAGTACCCGGTCGTCCTTTTCCATCTTTTTCATTGTCTTGAAGATGCTCCTCATCGGTTTGAGAAAATCGATGTTCATCCCTCCCCCTTTAAGGAGTTTCATCTTGTTGTGGGCCATGACCGGCTCATATTTGCCGTATATCGTACCGATAAGAATCTCTCCTGCCCGGTAACCCGCCTCGTAGAAATCGCGGTGGGGATTTGTTTTGTATCCCACGATAAAAGTCGCGTCTTTCACCCGGCTTTCGGTTATACAGGCGTGGAGATCATGAGTAATCCCGATGGGAATCTCGCTGCCGATTGCTTCGCGGATTCCCCTGAGGAGGTCCCCCTCCGGGTCGCGCATCCCCTCAACCCCCATGGCCCCGTGCAGGGACAGGTAGATCCCTTCGAGTCCATCGATTTGTTTAAGACCTGTGATGAGGGTATCTTTCATGCTTCGGTAGAGATTTGCCCTGACCGGGCCGCCCGACGTTGACCGTGCCTTTATTATCGGGACCACGGTTATCTTGTCACCGGCAGTGTCATCGACAGCCTGGAGGAATCCCCCCAGTTCCAGTCCCTCATCCCTGCTGTAAGGAATGATCTCATCGCCGTAGAGGAGGCTGCGTGCCTTGAAATTCTCTTCTGCCGTGGGGACCGGAGAAAAGGAATTGGTCTCCTGGAGTATTTCCGCGATTGCAATGGTCTTCGGTTCAGCGTTATCCGAAATCGAAATCGCCTTGCTGTTGCCTCCGCAGGATAGGGCTGTTGCAATGATTAATACAAGCGCAATGCTGTACCAATGATTTTTTGACGGTATCATGAGGGCCTCCCTGTCAGTATAATGTGCAACAGATTTTATACAATATCAGTTGTAATGTCAAGAATCAAAAAATGCAGGAATTCTATAGAAGTGTACATTAATCTATTGACGAATTATTAATATTCTGATAGAAAATATGCATATATACAATCGATAAAATTTTAAAGACTCCGATACCTGATACAGAACGTGGTTGGTCGAGTTCCCGTCTCAATGATACGGCAGCATTCCGTTAAATAGCTCATAGCCGCCACTTTCATCTGCTTTAACTGGATATTTTACGTGTTACTGGCAGAGTTTACTGCGTCAGAGCAGTAAACTGTTCGATCTTTTCAATTTAAAAGGAGGAGCCATGAGTAATGAATTTCGTTTTAAGGATCTGAACGATATCGAGGATATTGAGAAAGTCCCCTGTAAAGAGAGGATCCCGGAGAAAAGTACCTATGAAATATTACAGAAAGGCGCGGCAATGGATCCGGAAGCGCCGGCCATTACCTTTCTCCTGAACGGTGACACGTATGAGAACCCCTCTGTGGTGACCCATGGCCAGCTTATCGGGAGGATACGGCAGACCGCCAACATGCTCCATGACCTTGGTGTGGGCCCTGCGGACGTGGTCACCTATCTTCTGCCGAATATACCCCATGCCCATTATGTGCTCTGGGGTGCCGAGGTGGCAGGTATCGCCAACCCGGTGAACCCGATGCTCGAGGCGGGTACAATAAAAGATATCTGTGAAGCCGCCAGGACCAAAGTTCTGGTTTCGCTGGGGGAATTTCCCGGGTCCGATATCTGGCAGAAGGTTGATTCGATTCGGGGCGAACTTCCCGATGTAAAGCATATAATTCGGGTCATGGGCCCGTCAGACGAAGCCAACGGGATTATCGGGTATGATGAGAAGATTGAATCGTATCCGGCTGACAAGCTCACCTTCGACAGGGAGATTCACCCCGACGACATCGCCTCCATGTACCACACCGGCGGCACGACTGGCCGTCCAAAGCTGGCGAAAAGGAGCCACTACAACGAGGTTGTCCTCTCCTGGGACATCGCCGCGGCATCGGCCCTTCAGCCGGGAGAGACGGTCATGTGCGGGCTTCCCCTGTTTCATTGCAACGGGACCTGCGTTACCGGTCTCATGCCCTTTTCAGGCGGAGGAAACGTCGTGCTCCTTTCGCCCCGGGGCTACAGGGATGAGACCATTATTAAAAATTTCTGGAAGATTGTGGAGAAATACAAGCCGGTTTTTTTCAGCGCCGTTCCCACGGTCCTGGGGGTCCTGCTTCAGATACCGGTTTCCGGCGCCGACATATCCTCCCTCCGCTATGCCGTGTGCGGTGCCGCTCCTCTTAGTGTTGAACTTTTCCAGCGGTTTGAGCAGCATTCCGGCCTGAAGATACTTGAAGGTTACGGACTCACTGAAACGGCCTGCGCATCCGCCATCAATCCGAAAGACGGGGAGCGTAAGGTCGGATCAATCGGCATCAGGCTGCCCTATCACTGGGTGAAGGTGGCAATTGTTGATGATAACGGTGAGTATGTTCGGGACGCTGAGACCGATGAAATCGGTACGGTCGTGGTAAAGGGCCCCTGCGTTTTCGACGGGTATGTTGAAGATATTCATAACCAGGGAATCTGGATCGATGACAAGAAAGAATGGTTTAATACCGGCGACCTGGGCCGGCAGGATGCTGACGGTTTTCTCTGGCTCACCGGACGGCGCAAGGAACTCATTATCCGTGGCGGCCATAATATTGATCCCGCTGTTATCGAGGAGGCCCTGTATAAGATGGAGGGGGTGGCCGTGGCTGCTGCGGTAGGCCGCCCTGACGCCCATGCAGGCGAAGTGCCGGTGGCGTATGTTCAGGTATCAAATCCGAATATAAATGAGAAGGAGCTCATGGACTGGGCCAGGAAGAATATCGGTGAGAAGGCTGCCGTGCCAAAAGAGATTATTAAGGTTGACACGATACCGCTTACAACAGTGGGAAAGATTTTCAAACCTGCGCTGCAATGGGACGCAACAAAGCGTATATATGAACAGGAGCTTGCCGGTCTCGAAAAACTGGCGGAATCGGTAAAAGTTTCCGTTGGAGAGGATAAGGTTCACGGTACCCTCGCATCCATAGAGATAAATCCTGGCAAGAAAGCGGATAAGAATGATATTGAAACCAAAGTTCAGGATCTTTTATCACGTTACACGGTGAAATATACGGTTTCGATTTTATAGTATTCTTATCCCTTCATCATTTTGAAAAAGTACCGATAGTTATCGGTTGTTTAAGCTTATTCAAGCTGTTTTATGAGTTCTTCCTCCGGGGGATAGTCCCAGTATACCGTATAGGAGAATAATCTGCCAAGTCGCTTCCCGATACAGATATAATTCCGCCGATTTGTATCAGTGCTTTCGCCATTTTTCAGTTCCTGGACAACCGCATCGAAATATTTTCTGTATGCAACTGCTATAATATGTGACACCGACATCTTGTACAGCTTCCGCATATCGATGCTTTTCTCGTACAAATCCGGCTCCAGCATGATATGTGGCCGTTTCCAGGCCGCATTTTTGTCCCGTTTCTGGTATTTTACCCGGGAGAACCGATTCTTATCGGTTTTTTTGCTCTCCATCATCCGTTTCAGGAGCAGAGAAACCAGTTTGCTTCTGGAAATAGACAACATCCTGGCAGTGGCATCAATCCTCTCCTTCACCACCCGCTTAATGTTAATCGTCGTATCAACCTTCATTGCACGCACCTCCTGCATAAAAGCTATACGATTGGGGTGGGAGTTTTTTAAAAAAATAATTTTAGCCAATACATTTATTTCTAAATGTAAACAACCGATTCTTATCGGTAATCCTTCAGTTTAATATCCGGTTCATGATACCTTCGATACCAGTGGGTTCCGGTTGTATAGGTAAAAAAACAATTAATGATAGGAATTCTCATTAAATAATAAAGAAGAAGGTATACAAGAAAAATTCCGAGCAGTTTAAAAGGATAATCAAGAAAAAACAGTATATATTCATTCTGCAGATTAGCCGTCCAGGGAACATGGTTTACCATCCATGTTAGTCCATAAAAAGAAACAGGAATAGTTGTCACGAAATAGAGAATTATTCCAATAGAATGTCCCGCTTCAATCGCTTTTTCTGGACAGTAATTGATGCATCTGCCGCAGCTTTCACAGTTAAAAGTCCAGTAAGGGATTTTTTTTCGGGAACTCTTCATCAGTATTGCATCGTGGGGGCAGTTTTTCTCGCAAATTTCGCAGGAAGTGCAATTAAGGTTGGCAAAAAAGAGTTTTGCCAGGTAAAACCGACCCAGGAAAATATAGAGAAATGATATGGGAGCAAGAGCGAGACCAGATACGAATTCAAAGATATTATCAGCGCTGATTATATGGGGGCGGATAAAAATATTATCGAAAAAACTGCTGATCTTATCTTTCGCTCTTGAAATGAAATGACGGTTATGTTCATCGTTCATTGCGGGAACAACCGCTGTCCAGTTTGACGGCATATCGACACTGAATATTCCCCTGATACGATAACCCTTGAATAAAAGAATGAGCGCGATTACAAAGCTCGTTGATGCCGAAAGACCCCTGAGATAGAATCCTGGATATGCTCCACCTCTGTTCGACACTGAGATGGCACGCGTCCCTCTTCCCCGGGGGAGTTTTATACAGAATTTAATCATTGGCCACGGCGCGGTAAAACCGTGGACAGGTGCGAGAATCCCTACCATGGCATTATCCCGTTTCAGCATCTCTTCATCTGGTATCGCTTTGGTGATTGATTTCAAGCTGGTTGTAATTCCTTTTTTATGAGCCAGTTCACTTAACCATTGTGCTATTCTCAGGGTGTTCCCTGTACCGCTCCAGTAATAAAGAAAAAAATGTTGTATATTCATTGCAGATATCCTGAAATGAAAAAATACCGACCGTCGGTATTTTTACTATACAAATATTTCTTTGATATGTCAACAGGAGAGGCAAAAATTATTAATAGTTGCTAAATATTTATCTGATGCTGACAAGTTCAGATTTTCCGAAGCGGGGGATATTTTCCATGAGAACAATGTAACGGTGTTTATCATCTGAGATATAACAGCAGGCCTTGAAGAACGCTCCCCTGAAGAGCGTTTTATTATTCTCGAAAAAGGTTTTATATGCTGTCTTTTCAAAACATGTTCTGTTATTGACCGTTATGCGATACAACAATGATTCATTGATAATGGTTGGGGATTCACTTCCAGTTTTGTCTGTACCGATCATCATCCCCAGTATAAGGATAACTGCTGTTCTCATACAGTTATTTGTACTTCCCGTATCCCAGCCTTTCCATTTTATCAGCCGGTATGAACCAGAGCGAGGCGGAATTCATACAGTACCGCAGGCCGGTCGGTTTCGGGCCGTCGTTAAAAACATGTCCCAGATGAGAATCACCGATCCTGCTTCGTACTTCAGTGCGCTTCATGAACAGGCTGTTGTCTTCTTTTTCAAGTATATTTTTTTCTTTTACGGGTTTTGTGAAGCTCGGCCAGCCTGTTCCAGAAACAAACTTGTCCCTTGATGAAAAAAGAGGTTCCCGGGAAACAATATCAACGTAAATGCCTTCTTCTTTGTTATCCCAGTAAAGATTTTCAAAAGCGGGTTCGGTACCGTCTTTTTGCGTTACCCTGTACTGAATCGGTGTGAGCATCAGCCTGAGCATTTCATCTGAAGGTTTTTTGAACCGTGTGAGCCTTTCATCGAGGTTGTCCCAGTGTTCTTTTATAAACTGGTCCCGTCCCGAAGACCTGCGGTACGCGTAATACCTGACCGGATTTTTCCGGTAGTAGTCCTGGTGATATTCCTCGGCGGGAAAGAACTTTTTGAATTTCACGATTTCCGTTGCTGTCGGTTTGTCGAAAATACCAAGTTCTTCGATATGTTTTCTTGACAATTCCGCGATTTTTTTCTGCTGATCGTTATGGTAAAAAATGGCCGGCCGGTACTGTTTGCCGCGATCGTGGAAAGATCCATCCGGATCGGTGGGATCAATGCTCTTCCAGAGTACGTCAAGGATTTGCCAGTAGGAAATCGATTGCGGATCGAACGTAATCTGCACGGACTCAGCATGGCCGGTCCCGCCAGCCGAAACCTGCTCATAGGTGGGATTATCCACGGTCCCCCCGGAATAACCGGATACAACGTCAATGACGCCATGGATATCTTCATAGGCAGCTTCAACGCACCAGAAGCACCCGCCGGCCAGGGTCGCCTTTTCCGGATTAGCCGTGCTGAGGGCCTTACTCTTCCCCTGGTCCTGTTTCTCTGATTTTTTGCTGCCGCACGCAAAGGGTACGGTCAAAATCAAAGCCAGTGCCAGTATATAATACGCTGTTGTTCGATATGCCATGGCTTCATTAATCCTCTCTTTCATTAATGGAGCTTTCCCATATAGTTGGATACCCGCAGGTTATAAGTTGTTACAGTATTGCGTTTTCCAGACAATAAGAAACACTCCTTGCCGCCTTTCTTTTAGAAAATAATCTTGCAATCAAGATTGACATACGTTAGCATACTATTTAATTAAGGGTGCTTCTAAAAACTCGTTTTTGATGTGCCCTTAATATAATCCATGAACGGGGTATTATATGTTTAAAAGTAAAGTATTCTGGTTCTCTCTCATGGCAGGATCAGTGGCCGGATGGATCTTTGTTATTACCGGACTTTTCGTGCGGTACGAGAATCTTTTCGTCTATTACCTCTGGCTGGTTATCCTGTTTGTCTGGTGCATCGTCCATCCCCTTGAACTCTTTGTAACACTTCCAATGAAGGATACACTGAAGACAACAAAACAGGAGATAATCCTGAAGACCATCTTTTTCGGTTTCACATGGTGGTTTCCCAAGAAAAAAGGACATCTCGACCAGGAATAGACTATGTTTGCAAAAGGATTTAACAAGAAGACAACCCGTACTCTTACCTGGCTTTCCCTCCCTCTCATCAAGTGGGGGAAAAAGCTCAGCAATGTGCCGGTATTAAAATGGATCATCAATCCATTTTTCATGTACCCCCATAACGAAGTGACCGCCGTCCCGATCCACGTGAACCTGGAGCACCCAAAGAGCGTACCGGTTCCCAGGCGTGTGCTGGAGCGGCTTCTCGAGTCCATCGATGACAAGTTTCTTCTGGACGAGTGCCACTGCCGCACACTCTACCACTGCGAAACCTACTCCCCGAATATCGGGTGCATGGCCCTTGGCCCAGCGACAAAGCGGATGCACCCCTCCCAGGGAAGGTTCGTCACAAACGACGAGGCGAGGGAGCACGTGAGCAAAGCGGCTGAAGCGGGCCTCGTCGCCAACGTGGCCCATGTCTGGATAGACCCGGTCGGATTCGCAATAGGCCCTTTCAAGCACCTTCTCTTTATATGCTTCTGCGACGAGTGCTGCTGCATCTACCGCAACCACATGAAGAGCCGGGGACCGAACCTGAACCGGGCCTACCAGAAGCTCCCCGGGGTCTCGGTGGCGGTGGATCACGGCAGGTGCACCGGCTGCGGCGATTGCGTGGACCGGTGTTTCGTTGACGAAATCACCATGAAAAACGGCAAGGCCCATATCGGCATTGACTGCAAGGGGTGCGGACGGTGCGTGGAGGTCTGCCCGGAGAACGCGGTCCGCCTCGAGGTTGAGGACGAGGAGAAGCTCTTCCAGGGGCTGGTGAATCGGTTCTCGGAAGTTTCAAAAGACGTGATTAATTCCTAGCTGTTCATGATCCATGCACCCGCACTTTGGCAGGGATCCCCCGCAACGGGGACAGATCTCGTTCTCGCACCCGGGATGGTGGAACCCCCCTATACGGATATGGATGCCGCCATGGTTCATCAGGGCCTAATATCGGGTCTCGGAGGTTCCATCAAGAGTCTCATACTGTCCTGGACGTCATATTCGTTGCCCCAGAAGCGTATAGTCCGTTCCGGGTTTTTCTCGGGTGCCGGTTCATCTTTTATATAGGGATTGAAAAATTTTTTCTTCAGTACATCGGCATATCCCCGCGGTGTTGTAACGGCATAGATGGCCTTTTTCGCCGCTGGGAGCTTTTCCCATGCCACGTTCTCCCAGAAATAGAGGTACCGTTCATTTTCGAATACGTCGTCCCATGATATACCCATGAATTCGGCCATGAACCGGTAGCTGTTCCTGAGCTTTTTCACGTTTTCGTCGGTTGGCCCGAAGGATTCTATGGCCTGGGCGCATGCCGGCAGCAGGCCGATGACCTCCAGGAAAAGGGCGTCCCACTCGTGCTCAACATTGCTCATCTCCGCCATCTTCGTGCCCTCGAACTCCAGCTCCTGTATGGTAGTGACGGAACCGTAGGTCTCCACGGCCAGTTTTTGCTGATAATTCACCGTGGGGGAGTAGGCCTCTTTTGCCTTTTCCACGGTCTTTTTCGCTTCCTCGATGAGGGGCTCTCTGCTCATGTCCAATAAGACGCCGTCCTCCATGACCATGGTGTTAAAGAAAACAGCATTCTCCGCCCTTTTTTCTATATCAAAGATGCGGTCATAATATTTTTTCATCTTCTCCCTGGTGGGGCCGTCCAGCTGGTCCCATGCCATGTGATAACCAGCGGCAGGCACGCTGGCGGGGGGTATTTCATCTGCCCGTATCTCATCTCCGTAGGCGGCTATTTCTTCCCTGGTAAGGGGTTTTTCAGACGCGAGTTCTCCGACAAGCTGCCCAAGCCGGGAAAAGTTTTTGTCTGTTGATATGGCTGTGACATCGGCGCCCTTTTCTGCTTTTTTCATCAGGGTGTCGTAAATCTCTTCAGCTTCCCTGATCCTGGGGTTGTCCGGTCCGAGGCTCGATTTATAGTTTTTTATCGAATAGGAAAAGCCGTCCAGCATCTGCTTAACTGTTGCGTCCATGTTTGACCTCCGCGAAAATATTTTTCAGTACCAAAAGCTGGGCGTCAGTGAATATTATCCTGTTTCGGTATGGGGGGTAGGAAACGAGCTTGTTCCAGGTGATATCCGGGTCGGCCTCTTTGAGCTGTTTCCAGTATTCGTTCAGGCTGGCAGTGGTTCGCTTCTGAGCCTCTGACCCCGGTGGATCAGTGGCAAGATGAAAAAAAGCCTTCATAACCTGTGATGCGGCCATAATCGCTTTATTTTCCATCTGCTCAAGGGGATGTGTCTTTTTTTCTATTTCTTCAAGGTTCTGCGCGAGCTCCTTGTGGCTGTTGGCGCTGTCGATAACCCGGATGCGCATTCTGTCCGCTTCCGCCTTTTTTTCTGATCCCAGCTTTTCATAGAGATACAGGCGGTTCTCGTACCGGTCCCGCGCCTCGGCCTTTCCTGTCGAGAGCATGTTGCCGGTCTGCTGAACGTAGGTTTTGAAAGCGGCTGGAGATCCGGTCTCATCCAGGGCCTTCAGGTAGTGCTGGCAGTCCTGTATCCTGTTTTTATGCAGCCCTGGTTTTCCGCCGGTCTGGTCAATCTGGACCTGGAAATAACGTTTTAGTGCTTCATGCGCGTCATCCATATAAAACCTCCCTTCGTTCATTGCAACATAGGGTATAATGAAAGTGACGGTAACGCAAGGAACTTTTTGAGGTTTTTCTGATTAGGTCAGGATATAATCTGATAAGCTGTGTGGCAGTTAATTAAAAATGGAAATGTCTATTCAGGGCTTCTTCTTCTGTTTGCCCTTCGGGTCCCCGCCGCGGCCGTCAATGGCGTAGAGTCCCGGGTTGCCGGTTGCCGGGAAGGCAAGGAGCTTCCAGAAGGAGAGGCGATCCCGATGATGAGAAATGCCGATGGTCATGCCGTGGTGGCCGGCCTCGGGCTGGGCCCGGTAGGTGCCGAAAGCACGGTCCCAGATAGAGAGGTTGAAGCCGAAATTGCTGTTGGTCTCCCGAATCGCGACGGAGTGGTGCACACGGTGCATGTCCGGGGTCACGATGATGGCGCGGACAACCCGGTCCAGGGCCGGGGGGATATACACGTTGCCGTGGTTGAACATGGCGGTGCCGTTCAGGACCACTTCGAAGATAAGCACCGCCAGGGGGCCCACGCCGAAGGCGGCGATGGCCGCGAGCTTTATGCCGAAAGATATAAGGATCTCTATTGGGTGAAACCGGAGCCCGGTGGTGACGTCGATACCCAGGTCGGCGTGGTGCACCATGTGAAGCCGCCAGAGCACCGGCAGTGTGTGGAATATCACGTGCTGGAGGTATATTACCAAATCGAGGATCACGACCCCGATGATGATCTCCACCCACAGGGGCAGATCAACGTAGCCGAGAAGTCCGTACCCTGACGAAGTCACTTTGGCAGCATAGACGACCGGCACCACCGGGAGCACCAGCCTTGCCAGCAGGGTGTTGAACCCGGTCAGGGGGATGTTGATGGACCACCGGTTCGGCTTCTTGTCCTTCAGGGTTATCCTCGGAGAGATGAATTCCCATACCGCCATGACAAGGAATATCCCGAAAAAAAATCCGAGGCGTATGAAGGTTTCGTTTGTCATGGTAAATATCCAGTTTGATTGAACTTTCGTTTATGTTGAAAAATCAACGCTTTCTTTTTCTGTCTCCAGCACCGCTTAGAAAAAGATGGTGCCGATCTCACAATGACAGTTTTTTAAACACTAATTGATAGTGTTTAAAAAATACTGTTATCATTGCAAATTTAAATAATTCTGTCAATATAATCATTTATGGCTCGTTCCTGAATATTGGGAGGAGTAGATATAAATGAAAATTTGTTATAGAAATTCCACAAAAAAAAAGGCTCTGACCCTCAATTTTTTTCGACAATTTTCTCCCTCTCAATCGTATTAATAGTAAACCCTTACGGAGTAAACCATGCCCCGACCCAAACGAAAAATCGCCCAGGGATGCACTCACCATGTCTACACCAGATGCCATGGGAAAAGAAATCTTCTCCTGGGCAGATACGGGAAACAGTATTTCATCGAAGCAATCAGAGAATGTCAGGAAAAGTACGATTTCGACCTTGTCGCGGCGGAAATTGTCGCCAATCACATTCACCTCATTATTAAGACTACCCTCGAAAAAC